>JAZKIE010000474.1:0-3089 GCA_040385025.1 Pseudomonadota bacterium
CCACTCCTTGCCGCACAAGACGCCGAGGTCGCGCAGCGAATGGATCAGGCTTTTGTCGGTGGACGACTTGGTGTGGGCCTTGAATTTTTCAAGCGCCTGGCCGCCGTCGATGCGGTGCATCAGCACGTCTTTGTAATGCGCGGCGTCGAGCTTGCCTTCGGCCAGCAGGCGTTTGACAAAGTCGATGGCGCGCATCTCGGCGATCAGCGCCGCGTTGAAGGTGATCTCGGTCACGCGGTCCATGATCTCGCCGGGTTTGGTCGGCAGCGTGTCGCGCAGGATCGGGTTGATTTGCACCAGCACGATGTCACGGCTGTCGCAGCGGTAGATCAGCGGGTGGATCGCCGGGTTGCCCGAATAACCACCGTCCCAGTAGGCCTCGCCGTCGATCTCGACCGCCTGGAACACCATGGGCAGGCAGGCCGAGGCCATCACCGCGCTGGCGGTCAGCCGCTTGCCTGAAAACACTTCGGCCTTGCCGCTGATGACGCGCGTGGCCACCACAAACACTTTGGGAGTTGCCGGATGGTGGGCCGCCGCAAGCCGCTCGAAGTCCACCTGTTTTTCCAGAAAGTCCTTCAGCGGGTTGATGTCGAAGGGGTTGCGCTGATAGGGCGACAGCGCGTTGGACCAGTACTGCGTCATGGCGTCGGTCCAGAGCTTGGTCGCCCAGTTTCCTCCGCCCATCTGGCCAAACAAGATGCCAAATGGCGCGCGCTGCATCTGCGACAGGGACGACGAGAGCGCGCCCATCTCCACGATGCCGTTCCAGAAACTGTTCAGCGCCTCCCGCGCCGCATCATGCCGGTCGGCCCGCGGCTTGTCGTGCGCGTGCGCAAAGCCGTGCGCCAGGGCCACCGCGTTCATGGCGCCGGCACTGGTGCCGCTGATGCCTTCGATGTCGATGCGCCCGTCTTCCAGCAAGGCATCGAGCACGCCCCAGGTGAAGGCGCCGTGCGAGCCACCGCCCTGCAGCGCCAGATTGATGCGCGGCGCGGCATGTTCTGAGGGGGTGGCGACGTCCGGAACAGCAGGCAGGTCCATACATCGAGCTTAGCAAGAATCGGACGCGGACTAAAATTGATCTAGCTCCCGCACGCCCCACACCCCATGAACTACCTGACGGCCTATCCCGAAACCCTGCAAAGCCAGGTGCGGGAGCTGGTCGCCACGGACCGCCTGGGCGCCTTGCTGCAGAAAAAATACCCCGCCATCCACGGCATACGCACCGACCGGGCGCTGTACGACTATGTGATGGACCTCAAAAACAGCTTTTTGCGCAATGCCGAACCGCTGAGCAAGGTGGCCTTCGACAGCAAGCTGCATGTGATCGCCCACGCGCTGGGCACGCACACCACGATCTCGCGCGTGCAGGGCAGCAAGCTCAAGTCCAAGCGCGAGATCCGCGTGGCCAGCCTGTTCAAGGAAGTGCCGCTTGAGTTTCTGCGCATGATCACGGTGCATGAGCTCGCGCACATCAAGGAAAAGGCGCACGACAAGGCCTTCTACCAGCTCTGCACCTACATGGAGCCGCAGTACCACCAGTTCGAGCTGGACCTGCGCCTCTACCTCACGCATGTGGATGCGGGCGGCACCACGCCCTGGTCCGCAGCCAGCGATTTGCTATGAATTCAGGAGCTGCTTGCGCACACCAGCCATGGGCTGGAGGCCGAAAAGTCTTGCAAGCCTGATGAAATCAGGGAATGAGCCCCATGGCGTGCATATAGGCCGGATGCACCATCAGCTCGTCCCAGCCATGCGCCGGTGTGACAGGCAGCAGGTCGAGGCGGCGCAGCTCGCTGGACTCCAGCGGCTCCCAGCGGCCCTTGAGCTGGGCTTCGGTCATGCCATTGAGCAACTCGTCCACCGCCTCGCCCTTGCCCACCGACTGGTTGCACAGCAGCACCATGTCGCAGCCGGCCGTCAGCGCCGTGATTGCCGCCTCGGTGTAGCTGACTTCCTTGCCGTCGATCAGGCGGGCGCCGGCCATGCTGAGGTCGTCACTGAAAATCGCGCCGCCAAAACCAAGCTGGCCGCGCAGGATGTAGGTCAGCCACTGTTCTGAAAAGCCAGCCGGGCGCGCATCAACCTTGGGGTAAATCACATGCGCCGGCATCACGCTGGTCAGCGTCGTGTTGAGCCAGTCGTAAGGCGCGGCATCGTCGGCCAGGATGGCTTTCAGGCTGCGCCTGTCCACCGGGATGTCGGTGTGTGAGTCGGCCTTGACAAAACCGTGGCCGGGGAAATGTTTGCCGCAGTTGGCCATGCCGCTTTGCAACAGACCATGCATCAGGCTTTTGGCCAGCAGGCCGACCACGCGCGGGTCGCGTGCAAAAGCGCGGTCGCCGATGACACTGCTTTCACCGTAGTCGAGGTCCAGCACCGGCGTGAAGCTGAAGTCCACGCCGCAGGAGCGCAGCTCGGCGCCCAGCACATAACCGCAGGCCGTCGCGGCATTGGTCGCGGCCATCGCGTCCTTGAGCCACAACTCACCGAGCGCGCGCATGGGCGGCACATGCGTGAAGCCGTCGGTACGGAAGCGCTGCACGCGGCCGCCTTCGTGGTCCACGCAGATCAGCAAGTCCTGGCGCAGCTTCTTGATCTCACTGCACAGGGCGCTGAGCTGCGCGCGGTTTTCCCAGTTGCGGGCGAACAGGATGATGCCGCCGGTCAACGGGTGTTTCAGGCGCTGTTTGTCGGTCTTGCTCAGGCTCAGGCCGGCGATGTCGATGATCAGGGGGGCGTGTTGGGTCATGGGTCGGTTTCAGAAAAGAGAATCAAGGTTTCGGGTCGTATTCAACCACCACAAAGCTGGCGGCGTAGTCGGTTTCGTCGGTCACGCTGACGTGGGCACTCAGGCCTTTGGCCTCGAACCATTCCTTGAGCACGCCGTGCAGCACGATCTCGGGTTTGCCACTGGCGGCCTTGGCAATTTCGCAGTTGCGCCAGGTCATGGGCATACGCATGCCCAGGCCGATGGCTTTGCTGAAAGCTTCCTTGGCGGAAAAACGCGTGGCCAGGTAACGCAGGCCGCGCTCGGGCCAGCGCGCGCTGCGGGCTTTCCAGGTGGCGAGTTCGGCGTCGCTGAG
>JAZKIE010000475.1:0-4197 GCA_040385025.1 Pseudomonadota bacterium
TGAATGACTGATCCGGCCTTGTCAGACACCTCCAACTGCAGCCAGGCGCTGGCAGCGGCGCAGACGCTGGGGCTGGAGCGACTGGACGCGCAATTGCTGCTGCTGCACGCGCTGGGCCGGCCGGACACCGACAGGGGCTGGCTGCTGGCGCATGACGGCGATACCCTGCCCGAGGACGCGGCGAGCCGGTTCCGGCAACTGAGCCTGCGCCGCGCGGCCGGCGAACCGCTGGCCTACATCGTCGGCAGCAAGGAGTTTTTTGGCCTGCAACTCCAGGTCGACGCCCGCGTGCTGGTGCCGCGCCCGGACACCGAAACCCTGGTCGACTGGGCGCTGGAAGCCCTGGCAGCGCCCGGCATGCCTCCCGGCGCGCAGGTGCTGGACCTCGGCACCGGCAGCGGCGCGATTGCGCTGGCACTCAAAAAAACCCGGCCGATGCTGGATGTCACAGCCGTCGATGCCAGCGCCGGCGCCCTGGCGGTGGCCAGCGCCAACGCCAGCCGCCTTGGGTTGGCTATCCACTTCATCGAGGGAAGCTGGCTGGAAAATGTAAGCGGACACTTTCACCTGATCGCAAGCAACCCGCCCTATGTCCCTGATGACGATGCACACCTGTCTGCACTGACCCACGAACCGCAAAGCGCGCTGACCGCCGGGCCGGACGGCCTGGACGACCTGCGCACCATCATCGACAAAGCGCCTGCACACCTGCACGCACAAGGCTGGCTGCTGCTGGAACACGGCTACGACCAGGCGGCGACGGTGCGCGAACTGCTGGTCCAGCGCGGCTTTGGCGAGGTGCAAAGCCGGTCCGACCTGGCAGGCATCAGCCGCTGTTCCGGGGGCCGTTGGCCGGGCGCGGGCAGCGCAGCCCAAACGGCGGGATAATCAGGCATTGAATTCCCGCCGTTGAAAGCCATCTGCTGATGGATGGCCCCGGATCAACCTGATCCGCGCGGCACCGGCTTGACCCTTCCAAGGACCCGACATGAACGATACCCAGCAACGCATTGACCAGATCGTCAAATCCAGTGAGGTCGTGCTTTTCATGAAAGGCACGGCGCAGTTTCCACAGTGCGGCTTTTCCGGCCGCGCGATTCAGGTGCTCAAGGCCTGCGGCGTGACCAAACCCGCCACGGTGAATGTGCTGGAAGACGAGGAAATCCGCCACGGCATCAAGGAATACAGCAACTGGCCGACGATTCCCCAGTTGTATGTCAAAGGCGAATTCGTCGGTGGCTCGGACATCATGATGGAGATGTACGAGAACGGCGAGTTGCAGCAGGTCCTCGGCACCCCGTCGGCCTGATTTTCGGTTCACGCCGGCCAGAGGCCAGCCCCCCTGGCCTACTGGGTATAGCCTTCGCAAGCGCCGGCGTTGACCCGTCCCTTGCACTCCCGCTTGAGCCGCGTCGCACGCTCTTTTCGGGTTTCCTCTGATCCTGGCAAGAATTTGGTGTTGCCCTGTTTCTTCGCGGGGGCAGCCTTTTGGGCGGTCTCGGTCGCGGCAAGACCGGGCACAGCCAGCAGCCCCAGCCACAAGGCAACGCCCGCTGCCGCAACCATTTCGCGCCGGAAAAACGCTTGTTGAGTCATTTCCACTCTCCCTGAGATCGGCGGTCTTTGGCCGCCTGCTTGCACAAACGAGATTTACTGCAATTTGGCGTCGCCATAGACCTGGTCATCCGGCGGCGCGTCGGCCGGCATGCGAAAACTTTCGCTGGCCCAGGCGCCCAGATCGACATTTTTACAGCGCTCACTGCAAAACGGGCGAAAGCGGTTGTCCGGCCCGTACACACTGGGCCCGCTACAGGTGGGACACACCACGATTTTGGGTTTTGGCGGTTCTGAAGTCATCGCTAACTCAAGCTGGGCCGCTGCGCCGTTCAGGAGCAGAGCGTCAATTCAAAAGCCGCATCGTCAGTGGACGAATGCAAGCGGTCGTCGCTCTCATGGCGCATCAGCCGCACAGAGACAATCAAGCGGTTGCCGCTGATTTCGGGAATCAGCCCCAGCCCCGGATCAATGCGCAGGCGCAACAACTGGAAAGTCCGGCCCTGCGGCAGGGTCTGCTGGTACTGCCCGCCGGTCGCCACCACTTTTTGCGGCAAACCGGAATCACGCAACAATTTGAGCAACATGCGAATCGACTCGGCCAGCGGCACCAGCGTGGCAATCCAGCGCTGCAAGTCCTTCTGGCGAGTGGCCGCATCAAAGTGCTGCCAGGCGAAATAGGCCGGCAAATCGAACTCACAGGTGCCGCCGGGGATGCCGATGCGGCTGCGAATGCTCATCAGCCAGTCGTTTTCCGTCAGCGACTGGCCGGCCTTTCCCGGCAGGCCGTTCAAGGCGGCAAAACACTCGTCGAGCTGGCCAGTCACTTCATCGAGCACAGCCTCGGAGATCGCCGGGTTGCCGCGGTAACCATTGAGCAGATGTTTTTGCCGGTCCAGGTCCTTGAGGACATCGGTTTTCAGGTCGGCACGAGCCGCCACGTCCATCACTTCAAAAATGGTGGTGATGGCGTAGTGGTGGTCGGTCGGATGCTCCCGCGCGGCCAGTTCGCCGAGGCGGTGAAAGAGGTGTTCAAGCCGCAAATACGTGCGAATGCGTTCGTTGAAGGGATATTCGTAAAGAATCACTGCGATATATCTTTTTCAGCGGAAAGGTGGGCCATCATAGCCCGAAGCGCTGCGCCACCTGCCGGACCCGCAGCGCCAGCGCGCCCAGCGAGACCGTCCCATCGTTGTCAATACAAACGTCCGCCGCAGCCAGGCGCTGCATGCGGCTGGCCTGCCCGGCCATGACCTGCTCAACCATCTGCCGGGTCCAGCCACTTCGGGCCATCACGCGGCTGATCTGCGTCTCCTCGCTGCAGTCCACCACCAGTACCCGGTCAAGCTGCTGGCGCCAGCGGCCGGACTCGACCAGCAAAGGCACATCAAACACAATGCAGCCGTATCCCGATTGCTGCGCCTGCGCCGCCTGGCGCGCAGTTTCTGCACCAACCAGTGGATGGATGATGGCTTCCAGCCGGCGTTTTGCGTCTGGATCGCTGAAAACCAGCGCACGCATGTGATCGCGGTCCAGCGCGCCTTCAGCGCTCACAAAGTTGGCGCCAAACTGCTGCGCGACCAGAGGAATGGCCGCACCCCCTGGCGCGGTGGTCAGGCGCGAAATCGCATCGGCATCAATGATGGCCGCACCGCACTCTGCGAGCATGCCGGCCACCGTGCTTTTGCCGCTGCCAATGCCGCCGGTCAGTCCCACACGCAAGGCCTGCATGCCGCTACAGGCCGATCACGCGCAAAATAGCCTGGGGGCCAAACACCATCGCCGTCAAGCCCGCGCCTGCCAGAAACGGGCCAAACGGCACGTAACCCCCTTCACGCAGGCCACTGGAAAATTTCATCGCAATTCCAACCAGCGCGCCTATGACCGAGGCCATCAAAATGATGGGTACCAGGGCTGACCAGCCCATCCAGGCGCCCAGCGCCGCAAACAGCTTGAAGTCCCCGTAGCCCATGCCTTCCTTTCCGGTCACAAGCTTGAACACCCAGTACACCAGCCACAGCGACAGGTAGCCGGCCACGGCACCCCACAGGGCATTGCTCAGGCTGACCGTCGGATTCCAGCCCAGGACAGCAACAATCAGGCCGGCCCAGAGCAAGGGCAGGGTGATGTCGTCGGGCAGCAAGGTGGTGTCCCAGTCAATCAGTGCAAGCGCCACCAACGCCGCCGCAAAGCCGCTCCAGGCCAGACCTGTCCAGCTCAAACCCCATCGCCATGCGCAGAAAAAAAACAAGCCCCCCGTTGCGAGTTCCACCAGGGGATAACGCAAGCCGAACTTCGTGCCACACACCGAGCACTGCCCCTTGAGAAAGAGGTAGCTCAAAACGGGAATGTTTTCATACCAGGCAATCACATGCCCACAACTCGAACACCGCGAGCGCGGCGTCAGCAGGTTGAACGGTGCCGTGTCCTGCGCAGGAACGCCGGACATTTCGGCACATTCAAGCGCCCACTGGCGCTCCATGATTTTCGGCAGGCGGTAAATGACGACGTTCAGGAAACTGCCGATCAGCAGCCCGAAAATACCGGCCAGCCCCGCATCGAAGCCCGAAGGCCAACCGGACACCAGCCCTGACATCAAACCACTTGGCCGAGCTTGAAGATCGGCAAATACATGGAGACCAC
>JAZKIE010000476.1:0-11255 GCA_040385025.1 Pseudomonadota bacterium
CGCGCTCGATGTATTGCCAGACGTCGAGTTCGGTCCAGTTGGAAATCGGGAACACGCGGAAGTGCTCACCGGGCTGCAGCCGGGTGTTGAACAGCGTCCACAGTTCGGGCCGCTGGGCCTTGGGCTGCCACTGACCGAAGCTGTCGCGGTGCGAGAAGATGCGCTCCTTGGCCCTAGCCTTTTCTTCGTCGCGGCGCGCGCCGCCGATCAGCGCATCGAAACGGAACTCCTCGATGGCTTCGAGCAAGGTCACCGACTGGTGCACATTGCGCGACTCACCGGGGTGCGCCAGACGCACCGTGCCGCGTTTCATCGAGTCTTCGACGTTGCGCACGATCAGCTCGGCACCGAGTTCTTTCGCGCGCAGGTCGCGGAAATCCGTGACCTCGTGAAAGTTGTGCCCGGTGTCAATCATCAGCAGCGGGTAGGGAATGCGACCCACGCCAAAGGCTTTTTCGGCGCACTTGAGCATGACCAGCGAGTCCTTGCCGCCCGAAAACAGCAGGGTCGGGCGCTCGAAAGCGGCCGCGACTTCACGCAGGATGAAAATCGTTTCCTCCTCGAGCGCGTCGAGGTGGGCGTTGGACAGCCGCGCGATGGAGAGCGCCGGGTCGGCTGGCAGCAGGTGGGAGGGTGTGCGGGCGTTCATAGGTCAGTGTGCGAGGTGCAGACCGCATTCGCGGTTGTCCTCGCCCTTGGTGGGGTCCACATAGTCGAAGTTGTTGGGCAGGCCGTTGATTTCACAGTACTGGTACAGGTCCTTGGACGACCAGTGCAGGAGCGGCGCGACCTTGATCAGCCCGTCCGGGTTGACGCTGACCGGATCCATCTGGGCGCGCACGGCGGTGTCGGTGGCGCGCAAGGCCGTGAACCACACCTGGGGCGCAGTTTCCCTCAGGGCGCGGGCAAAGGGTTCGAGTTTGACCTCTTCGGTGAAGGCCGCATGGCGGGGATCGTCCAGCGCCGGGGTCGGGCCTTCCACGGCCTCGCGGTGTGCACGCGAGCGGCGCGGCAGGTAAATGTGCAGGTCCAGCTTGAGCCGCTTCGTCACTTCATCGGCAAAGCGGTAGGTGGCCTCGGTGTTGTAGCCGTTGTCCATCCAGACCACGGGAACGCGGGGATTGGCGCGCGTCACCATGTGCAGGATGACCGCCTCGAAGGGACGGAAATTGGTGGTGACGATGGCGGGCTGGCCCAGCGCCACGGCCCAGTCCACCAGGCCCTGTGCGTTGCGGCCGAGTTCTGCGTTGATCTTTACGAGGTCGATGCTCATGGTGTTCAGGCGGCAGCCGCTTCCTTGAAGTGGGGTTGAACGTCGACGGCGTCGCCCTGGTATTTGCCGACGCCGTACCCGGGGTAGGACGCCAGCACGCGCTGGGCGGTCGCCATGTCCTGGTCGGCGCGCAGAACAGCGACATCAAAGCCGCTGCGTTCCATCTGCGCGAGCTGGTCGGCCAGCACATCACCGGTTGCGCGGATTTCCCCCTGGAAGCCGCGCCGGCGGCGCAGCAGAAAAGCCTGGCTGAAGGCCCGGCCGTCGGTGAATTTCGGAAAGTGCAGGTCAATGCGTGTCACGCCGTCCAGTGAAGGCAGCAGCGGGTCGGCGTCGTTGGGCAGCACGAGCAGTGTGTTTTCCGCGGTGGCGCTGTGATCGCTCAGTGTCAAAAGTTTCATGCTGTGCTCCTCAGACGGCTGCAGACGCTGCAGCGGAAAAACGCGCGCTGTTGGCCGCGGCCTTGAACGGGTCGATGCCAGTGCGGCGCAAGGTGGCGATAAAAGTTTCGCCGGCTTCGCGTTGCTGGCGGTAGGTCTCCAGCACGGCCTCAATCGCTTCGGGCACTTCAGCGGCCGAGAACGAGGGCCCGACCACCTTGCCGGGCACAGGCGCGCCACTCAAGGTGGAGCCATCCGAGCCGCCCAGCGAAACCTGGTACCACTCGAGGCCGTCCTTGTCGACGCCGAGGATGCCAATGTGGCCACTGTGGTGGTGGCCGCAGGAGTTGATGCAACCACTGATGTGCAGGTCGATCTCGCCCAGGTCGTGCAGCTCGTCCATATCCTGGTAGCGCTCGGTAATGGCCTCGGCGATCGGGATCGAGCGCGCATTGGCCAGCGAGCAGAAATCGCCGCCGGGGCAGGCGATCATGTCGGTCAGCAAACGGATGTTGGGGCGGGCAAAGCCAGCCTTGCGCGCGGCTCGCCAGAGTTCGGGCAGCTCGTCGCAACGCACCCAGGGCAGCAGCAAATTCTGGTCGTGTGTGACGCGCACCTCTCCGGCACTGAACTGGTCAGCCAGGTCGGCGGCCGTGTCCAGCTGGTCGGCGGTAGCATCGCCGGGCGCCTGGCCCAGGCGTTTGAACGACAGCGTGACGCAACGCAGGTCGGGGTTCTGGTGCGGGGCCACGTTTTGCTTGAGCCAGCGGCCGAACTCGATGTCGTCTTCCGCAGCGGCGCGCAGGATATTGGCGATCTTGGCGTCGGCGCTCTTGCGGTCGCACTTGAGCGTGGGCGGCACAAAGGAGGCGGTGACGCGGTCCAGCTCGGCCTGCGTGATGGTGTGCGGGCCGCCATCGTGTTCCATGATCTGCAGGTATTCGGCCTCGACGTCATCGATGTATTTCTGACCCTCGGCCTTGACCAGGATCTTGATGCGCGCCTTGTACATGTTGTCGCGGCGGCCATAACGGTTGTAGACGCGCACGATGGCCTCGATGTAATTCATGACCTGGTGCCAGGGCAAAAACTCGCGGATCACGGTGCCGATGATGGGCGTGCGGCCCATGCCGCCGCCGACCTGGACCTTGAAGCCCAGCTCGCCTTCGGCATTGCGAATCAGGTGCAGGCCCACGTCGTGCCAGGCGGTGGCTGCGCGGTCTTCCCTGGCGCCGCTGATGGCGATCTTGAACTTGCGCGGCAGGAAGGCGAACTCGGGGTGCAGCGTGCTCCACTGGCGAAGGATTTCACCAAACGGGCGGGGGTCGGCGATCTCGTCCACGGCAATGCCGGCGCGCTCGTCGCTGGTGATGTTGCGTATGCAGTTGCCGCTGGTCTGGATGCCGTGCATGCTGACGCTGGCCAGCAGGTCCATCACGTCGGCCGATTTGTCCAGCGGAATCCAGTTGTACTGGATGTTCTGGCGCGTTGTGAAGTGGGCATAACCGGTTGTCAGCTTGGAAGCCACCGACAGACCGCTTTTGAGGTTGACCGGGCCAAGCTTGTCCTGGGCCGCCTGGGCGTCCGCGAACAATGCGGCGTTTGGCTGGTCATACTCACGGGCGATTTTTGCCAGCACACGCACCTGCGCGCTCGACAGCTCGCCATAAGGCACGGCCACGCGCAGCATGGGCGCGTAGCGCTGGACATACCAGCCGTTTTGCAGGCGCAGCGGACGGAATTCGTCTTCGGCCAACTGGCCGGACTGCCAGCGCGTGAGCTGGTCGCGGTACTGGTCCGCGCGGGCCTGCACGAACTGGCGGTCAAATTCTGTGTATTGGTACATGGCTGTCAGAGATCAAAAAGGGATTCAGATGGCGATGAGCTTGACGCCGGCATAAGCCAGCAGCAGGGAAAGCAGGGAACGTATCCAGCGGTCGGGGGTGCGTGTGACCAGCCGCGCGCCCAGCCAGATGCCCGGCAGCGAGCCGGCCAGTAGCTTGGCCAGCAGGACCCAGTCGACGGAACCGATGGAGGCATGGCCGAGGCCGGCGACCAGGGTCAGCGGCACGGCGTGGGCAATGTCGGCGGCCACAATGCGCGGCAAAGGCAGGGCGGGGTAGAGCAGCATCAGCACAATCACGCCGATGGCGCCCGCGCCCACCGAAGTGATGGTGACCATGGCGCCAATCACCGCGCCGAACAGAACCGGCAGGGCCCAGTGCCGGGCCTGCGTCGCGGCGCCCAGGGCTGATGCATCGATATGGCGCGGCGCGGCTTTACCGTAGACAGCTTTGTAGAGGGTTGCGCTTGCTGTGAGCAACAGTGCGATGCCCAGCGTGGTGGTCATCACCGCATGGGCGACCGGGCTGGCCGGGCCAAGCAGGTGCAGGGCATAAAGTGTGGCCAGCGCGGCCGGAATACTGCCGGCGGCGGTCTGTCCGACAATTTTCCAGTCCACGATGCGCGCGCGTGCCAGACTGACGGTACCGCCCATCTTGGTAAAAGCGGCAAACAGCAGGTCGGTGCCTATGGCCAGGTGCGGTTTGACGCCGAAAAAGAAAATCAGCAGGGGCGTCATCAGCGAGCCGCCGCCGACCCCGGTCAGGCCAACTACCAGGCCCACCGCAAAACCGGCGAAGACAAAAGCAAAATCGTGCATAAGCCGGTGACTGTAAAACCGCCGGTTATGAAAACAAACTACAGATTTGTTGTTCGCTTATTCGCATAAGCTTATTCGCCAGTGTTCATGCGGGTTCCCGGCGGTTTGGACGCCATACTTTTGAAATCAGGCAAACCCCGTACAAGCCCTGAATTGGGGCAAGCCCGCTGTGAGTTGCGGCGCCAGCCCCGCATAATCCACCGCAAATGACATTCAATGGGGCGCTGGGCGCCGTGAAACCAATATTCGTCAAGTACTACGGCTTCAGCGATGCCGAGCACCACGCTTTGCACACCCTGTTTCGCCTGTCTGAATCGCACCGGGTGGTGTATGCACCCTGGACAGCAGAAAGCCCCGAAGCGCCCCAGGTTGTGCTGATAGATGGCGACAGCTGGGAGGCTGCGCTGGCCGTGGCCAATCCGCTGCACGACAGCCTCAAACTGGCCTGGGTGGGTGCGGGCGCACCGGCCGGGGCCTGGCGGGTGTTTGAGTCACCGGTCAAATGGTCGGCCTTGATCGAAGCGATGGACGAGGAGTTTTCGCCGGTGACATCAACGGCCCTGTCGCTCGACCTCGACCTGGCGCACGATGCAGATCTGGATGTGCACTTTGAGGGCAACGACGACACCGCGCCTATGGCGCTGGAAGGTGCGGCGCCGGCAGCCGCGCGGCGGGTGCTGGTGGTGGATGCCGGCCGCGACGAGCGCCTTTACCTGCGCGCCAAGCTGTCATCGGCCGGTTTGCATGAGGTGGACGAAGCCGCCAGTGGCGCTGAGGCGCTGGAGCTGCTGCGCGGTCCGGCCTACCAGTTGGTCATCGTGGACCTGGGGCTGACCGACATGGACAGTTGGCAGGTGATCAAGGTGGTGGACGGGATGCGGCCCAGGACGGCCCATCTTTTTGTTACCGGCTCTGTGCAGTCCTGGGGCCAGGGCGCACGGGCATGGATGTCTGGCGCTGAAGTCTATTTGAAGAAGCCGCTGGACCCCGAAAAACTCAAGGTTTTGCTACAAAATATATAGCTGCTTGCGCCCGTTTGGTATGGGCTAGAGGCCGAAAAGACTAAAAACTTCGGTGTTTCAGGCCGCGAAGCGTTGTGGCGACAGCGCTTGCGCCAGGCGGTGCTCCAGCGGCAGGGGCTCGCCATGCAAGCGGGCCGCCAGCAGCTCGCCGCACAACACGGCAAAGCTGAGGCCGCGCGAACCCATGGCGGTGCTGACCCACAATCCCGGCCAGGCGCGGGCGTCAACCTGGCCCACCAGCGGCAGGCGGTCAGGCGCAGCGCAGCGCACACCGGCCCAGGCGCGTGCCGAGCCGTTTTGAAAAACGGGCGCCAGCAGTTGCGCCGTGGCCGGCAGCAGGGCTTGCAGGCGTTCGGCATTGGCGTGTTGGTCGGCGGGCCGGGTTTCGGTGCGGTCCTGATCGCGCTCGAAAGTTGCGCCTGCGAGCCAGGTCAGTCCTTCATCGGTTGGCACGGAGGGGATAAAGCTGCCGCTGCCGTTCACCACAAAAGGCGGGAAAGTCGCGCTTCCCGGCGCGTCGGTATGCAGGCCCCAGGACATCTGCCCGCGAATGGCCTGCAGCGGCAAGCCGCCTTCAACCAGCAGGCGGCTGGCATGGCCGGCGGCAAGCACCACCATGCCCGCTTGCGCCAGGCAGCGTCCCTGCACATCCAGCACCTGCCAGTGGCCGGTTGCCAGGTCGCGCTGCAAGCCTGCAGCTTGCATGCCGCCGCGCCAGCGTATGCCGGGTTGCGCGAGCAGGGCGTGCACCAGCCGTTCCGGTTTGATCCAGCCTGCACGCAGGTGCCAGCAGGCGGGCCTTGTGTCACTGCCAAGGCCTGCCAGCGCCAGTTGCTCCGGCGATGCGGTCTGGCTCCAGTCGCAGCCGGCCTCCGGCCAGTCGGCGGGCAGGCCGGTGCTGCTGTCCAGGCGCCGCTCCAGCACGCCGCAGGCCTGCCAGTCCTTGCCCGGCTGCAGCAGGGCCTGGGCCTGCTGCCAGGTCGCGCGCACGCCGCAGCGCGACAGTCGGGACAGCAGGCTGTCATCGGGCGAGACATGCGGCACCAGCACGCCGGCCGGCAGGCCCGATGCGCCGCCTGCCGGCGCTGCATGGCTGTCCAGCACCTCGACCTGCCAGCCGCGCCGCGCCAGGCTGGCGGCCACGGCCGCGCCCGCGAGGCCGGCGCCTATCACCATGCAGCTTGAGGGTGTGACAGATGTGAAGGGGGTGAACGACAGCGCCTTGCGCGGCTCCCAGCGCGGGTCGAACTCGCCTTGCAGGTTGTCGCGCTTGGGTGGCAGGCCCGGCGTTTTGCGGACCGCAAAGCCGCACTGGCTCAGGCCGTCGAGCACGCTGCGCGCAATTGTCCAGCTCGCGATGCGGGTGCCGCGGCGGCAGCAGCGCGCCACCGCCTTGAGCGTGTACAGGTCCCAGATGTCGGGGTTTTTCGAGGGGCTGAAGCCGTCGAGGTAAACCGAGTCGGCCTCGAAGTGCTGCTCGCGCAACACGGCCTGGGTGTCACCTATGCACAGGCTCAGCAGCACCCGGCCTTCTTCAAACACCAGCCGGTGCACGCCCGGCAGCAGGCCCCAGCACTGCGCCTGCAGTTGCTGCGCCAGCGGCATCAGTTCAGGGTGCGCGGTAGCGGCACGCAGCATGTCGGCGGCGCTGGCCGGAAACGCTTCGGTCGAGACAAAATGCAGCAGGCGCGGGCGCGCCGGGTCGGCCTTCCAGGCCTGCCAGGTGACCAGAAAATTCAGGCCCAGGCCGAAACCGGTCTCCAGGATGCGCCACTGCGGCTGGTGGGCCCAGGCTTCAGGCAGGCCGCAGCCGTGCAGAAAAACCTCACGTGACTGCCCCAGCCCGCCGAGCTCGCTGCGGTAACGGTCGCCAAAGCGCGGGCTGTAGGGCGTGCCGTCTGCCAGCCACTCGATGCGCTCGGGCATGCGCCAAATCAGGTCGTGGGTGGGATGTAACCCTGCACCTTGTCGGCGCCGGTGCCGAAGAAGTGGTTTTCCATCTGGCGCGCCAGGTACTGGCGGGCACGGGCGTCGGCCAGGTTCAGGCGGTTTTCATTGACCAGCATGGTCTGCTGCTTCATCCACTCGGCCCAGGCTTCCTTGCTGACTTCTTCCCACAGGCGTTTGCCCAGCGGGCCGGGGTAGGGCGGAAAGTCCAGGCCTTCGGCTTCGCGGCCCAGTTTGATGCAGTTGACGGTGCGTGCCATGTGGATTTTCTTTCGTGCGATGTCGCGTTATAGATGTTTTGGGTATTAAGAACTGAAATTTTATTCGTTCCTGTTTTGTGCGAAGGCTTACAGAATCCAGCTTCTTACTTAAATCGCATGCAAATGCACTGGAATCAGGAAAGCAGACCATGACCACACGCCGCCATTTTATGAATGTTTCGACCCGCCTGGCATTAGCCGTTGCGCTGACAGGGTCGGCAGCGGCCGCCCTGGCCCAGACGCCGGCCGCCAAACCGCCCGTGACCCTGCTCAACGTCTCCTACGATCCGACGCGCGAGCTCTACGTGGAGTACAACGCCGCTTTTGCCAAACACTGGAAAGCCAAGGCCAACCAGGATGTGACCATCAAGCAGTCGCACGGCGGCTCCGGCAAGCAGGCCCGCTCGGTGATCGACGGCCTGGATGCTGACGTGGTGACCCTTGCGCTGGCCGGCGATATCGACGCCATCCACCAAAACGGCGCATGGATCCCCAAAGACTGGCAGAAACGCCTGCCACTGGCTTCGTCGCCCTACACCTCGACCATCGTGCTGGTGGTGCGCCAGGGCAACCCCAAAGGCATCAAGGACTGGGATGACCTGATCAAGCCCGGTGTCAGCGTGATCACGCCGAATCCCAAAACCTCGGGCGGCGCCCGCTGGAACTACCTGGCAGCCTGGGAGTTTGCCAAACGCAAATACGGCGGTGACGCCAAGGCCAAAGAGTTCGTCGGCAAGTTGTATGCGAACGTCGCCGTGCTGGACACCGGTGCGCGTGGATCGTCCATCAGTTTTGCGCAGCGCAACCAGGGCGACGTATTCATCTCGTGGGAAAACGAGGCCTATTTGCTGGAAAAAGAGTTTGGCAGCAAGGTGGACTTTGTTTACCCCAGTTTGAGCATCCTGGCCCAGCCGCCAGTGACGGTGGTGGACAAAAACGTCGACAAGAAAGGAACCCGTGCGGTTGCCGAGGAATACCTCAACTACCTGTATTCCGAAGAAGCCCAGGACATCATCGGCAAGAATTTTTACCGCCCGACATCCGCCAAGGCCCAGGCGAAATACGCCAAGCAACTGCCCAAGCTGAACCTGTTCACCATCGACCAGGCCTTTGGCGGCTGGGACAAAGCGGCCAAAGACCACTTTGCCGACGGCGCGGCATTCGACCAGATCTACACAAGAAAGTAACCCCCCCATGTGGCCTCTGGCCGCCTCCCCCAAGGGGGCGCCATCTGCGGCCCGGCAAGCCGGTTCCGCGCTGGCACTGGACTGAGATAGTTGGTACAGGCACTGGGTTAACAAGAGTTCTACAAATAATGTTCATACAACCTTCCGTGCTACTGATTGCCGGCAGCCCATCGGCGCCGTCGCGATCAACGGGCTTGCTCGACCGGGTCAGCCAGCGGCTGACCCAGCGCGGACAGACCGTCGACCGGCTCCAGATCCGTGAACTGCCGGCGGCGGCCCTGCTGCTGGCAGACTGGAAACACCCGGCGGTGATTCATGCCATCGAGCAGGTGGCCCGTGCCACCGTCATTGTGGTGGCCACGCCGGTCTACAAGGCCGCTTACAGCGGCGTGCTCAAGGTTTTCCTGGACCTGTTGCCGCAAACGGCGCTGAAGGGAAAAACACTGCTGCCGCTGGCCACCGGCGGCAGTCCGCACCACATGCTGGCGCTGGATTACGCGCTGCGGCCGGTGCTGCAGTCGCTGTCGGCGCGCCATATCCTGCCGGGCGTGTATGCCACGGACTCCCAGGTGCCGCAGTCCAGCGCTGGCGCCTATGAACCCGGGGCTGATATCTCGACCCGGCTCGACGACGCCATCGAGGCGCTGATGCTGGAGAGCTACCCGGCGCCAGCCACCAGCGGCTTCGAGCCCGTGCCTTTTTCCAGGGTGCGATGTAGCGTCTGACATCCGTGCAGGCCCTCGCGCGCCTGCAGCCTGAAATTTCCAGCACACATCGATCAACCGCCCTGCGCAGGCGGCAGGGGACTGCCTTGCCTGCACACACCCAAAAAAGGATTTTTATGACTCAAGTTTCTTCAACCTTGCCTGGCGAAACCTCGCAGGTACGCCGGCTCATCACCTGGCAACGGCTGGCGCTGGGCGCCTTGCTGCTCACCGCCCTGGCCTTCCTGGTGAGCCTGTTGCTGCTGCCCGTGGCCAGAGCGCAAGGCAAGACCGAACTGCGTATCGGCTACCAGAAAGGCGCCAGTCTTTTTGTGCTGCAAAAGGCCAAGGGCACGCTTGAAAAACGCCTGGCGCCACTGGGTGCGAGCGTCAAGTGGGTCGAATTCCCGGCCGGCCCGCAACTGCTCGAAGGACTGAACGTCGGCTCGGTGGACGTGGGTTACGTCGGCGAGGCGCCGCCGATTTTTGCGCAGGCCGCGGGCGCACGGTTTGTCTACATCGGACACGACCCGGCGGCGCCGCAGGCGGAAGCGCTGGTGGTGCCCAAAGACTCCAAAGTCAAATCAGTCGCCGAGCTCAAGGGTAAAAAAATCGCGCTGAACAAGGGCAGCAATGTGCACTACCTGCTGGTCAAGCTGCTGGAAAAAAACGGCCTCAAGCTTTCTGATGTGCAGCCGGTCTACCTGGCTCCGGCCGATGCCCGCGCCGCCTTCGAGAGCAAAAATGTGGACGCCTGGGTGATCTGGGACCCGTTCACCGCCGCCGCAGAAAAAGCCATAGGCGCACGCGTGCTGGCCGATGCCACCGGCGTCGCCAACAACTTCCAGTACTACCTGGGCGAACGCGCTTTTGTTGACAAAAATCCCAAGATCATCGCCGCCTGGTTTGAAGACTCGGTCGAGCAGGGCAAATGGCTCAAGGCCAACCTCAAGCAGGCCGCGGAACTGATCGCGCCGCTGCAAGGCCTGCCGGTGGATGTGGCCGAGCTCAGCCTGCGCCGTTATGAATTCAAGGTCCAGCCGGTGTCCGACAGCGTGATTGCCGAGCAGCAAAAAATCGCCGACACCTTTTTCGAACTCAAGCTGATTCCCAAGGCCATCGCCGTGCGCGACGCCGCCTGGAAACCCACGCTTTAAACCATTCAGGAAAATTTCCATGAAAAATCTCAACACATCACCCGCGTTTTTCCGGCGCCGCTTCCTGCAGATCGCAGGCACTACCGCCGCCTGGTGGGGTCTGGGTGCAGGCAGTGTCTTTGCACAGACCAGTCTCAAAAGCGAGAAAGCGCCTGAGCAATTGCGCATCGGTTACCAGAAGTCCGCCGTCAACCTGGTCATCCTCAAGCAGCAGGGTGTGCTGGAAAAGCGTTTTCCCAACACCCGCATCCAGTGGGCCGAGTTTCCGGCCGGCCCGCAGTTGCTCGAAGCCCTGGCGGTCGGCAGCCTGGAGTTCGGGCTGACCGGCGACTCACCGCCAGTGTTTGCGCAAGCCGCCGGCAAGGACCTGCTTTACGTCGGCGCTGAGCCGCCCAAACCCGACAGCTCGGCCATCCTGGTGCTGAACGACTCGCCGCTCAAGTCGCTGGCCGATTTGAAAGGCCGCAAGATCGCCCTGCAAAAAGGATCGAGCGCGCATTTCCTGTTGGTGCGCGCGGTTGAAAAAGCCGGCCTGCAGTGGAGCGACATCCAGCCGATCTACCTGCCGCCCGCCGATGCGCGTGCCGCGTTTGAACGCAAAAGCGTGGACGCCTGGGCCATCTGGGACCCGTTTTACGCCGCCATCGAGCTGGCCATCAAACC
>JAZKIE010000477.1:0-2290 GCA_040385025.1 Pseudomonadota bacterium
TCAAGAATGCCGCGCACCTGCACAAACACCGCTTCGGTGCACCAGAAGCAGCCGCCGCCCAAGGTAATGGTCTGCGGGGCTGTGCCGCCAATTTCGGTTGTTGAGTTTTGTTCCATACGTCGTCCTTTTTATATCCAGCGATCAAACACCCATCATCCGGGAAAACAGCCGCTGACTGGTCGCGCCGGCCCAAAAACCCCAGACTCGGCCGCGTCCAGCAGTTTTAATGGTCAAATCGGCCTCTAGCCCATGCCGTACTTGCGCAAGCAGCTATTCATTTAAGAGCGTTTTTAATGATTGCATTCGGTGAACTCAAGCCGGTCTTGACCGCACTGCTGCTGCCACCCGCTTCGCTGCTGTTGCTGGCCGGGCTTGGAATGCTGCTGGCGGCGCGCAAAAAAAAGGCAGGCGGCCTGCTGCTGGCTTTTGTGGCGGCGGCCCTGCTCTGGCTGCTGAGCTGCCATGCGGTCGCGGTGTGGCTGGCGCAGAATCTGCTGCCGCAACAAACCGCCTTGTCAGTCGCCGCGCTGAAAAGCAGCGGTGTGCAGGCCATTGTGGTGCTGGGCGGCGGCGTGCACCCGGTGGCACCCGAGTATGGCGAGCCGCAGCCGTCAGCCGCAACCGCCATGCGCTTGCGCTACGGCGTCTGGCTGGCGCGGCAAACTGGCTTGCCCGTGGCTTTTGCGGGTGGGCTCGGTTGGGGCGCAGCCCGCGAACAGGCTGTCTCCGAAGGCGAAGTGGCGCGTCGTGCGGCGCAACAGGACTACGGCCTGGCCCTGCGCTGGATCGACAACCAGTCGCGCGACACCGCTGAAAACGCACAGTTTTTGGCGCCGCTGATGCGCAAGGACAAGATCCAGCGAATCGCGCTGGTCACCCATGCCTGGCACATGCCGCGCTCGGTGAGCGCCTTTGAGCGCGCAGGATTCACCGTGCTGCCCGCACCGATGGGCTTCATCCTGCCCAGCGGCAACAGCGTGCTGGAATGGTTGCCTTCCACCCACGGGCTGGATGCCTCGCGCGCAGTCCTCAAGGAATGGCTGGGCCTGCTGGCGCTGCGCTTTACCTGAGCTTTACCTCAACACCTAGCCAGTGTCGGCCGCCGGCGGCATAGTGTCGGCTTGACGGGCATCTAGCGAATCGCTACATTACTAACCAGTCAGTCAGTAATTTATGTCCATCTCCAAATTCCTCTGCGAAAAAACCACGGCGCTGGCCGTCAAGCGGGAGCGCCGCAAGGACGCGCGCCCTGGCGAACTGCTGGACGCCGCGCTCGACCTGTTTGTTGAAAAAGGCTTTACCGCCACCCGCGCCGAAGAAGTGGCCGCCCGCGCCGGCGTCTCCAAGGGCACCTTGTTTCTCTACTTTCAAAGCAAGGAAGAACTCTTCAAAGCCGTGGTGCGCGAGAACATCTCGGGCCGCTTCAAGGAATGGAACGAGGAGTTTGCATCCTTTGAGGGCACGGCCGCCGAGATGCTGACCTATTGCATGACGGTCTGGTGGGAGCGGGTCGGCGCCACCCGCGCCTCGGGCATCACCAAGCTGATGATGAGCGAGGCCGGCAACTTCCCGGACATCACCGCTTTCTATCAGCAGGAAGTGATCCAGCCGGGGCAGACGCTGATCCGCCGCATCATGCAGCGCGGCATCGACCGCGGCGAGTTCCGGCCCATGAACCTCGACTACGCGATTTACAGCGTGATTGCGCCCATGATTTTTCTGGTGCTCAGCAAACATTCGGCAGGCACCTGCGGCGACCCGGCCCTGCTTGGCAACGCTGAAAAGTACATCGCCTCCCAGGTAGACACCATTCTGTATGGCCTGTCGGTTCAGCCCGCCGGCAAACCCGCAAAAGGCAAGGCATGAAGCGCTGGATCAAGTGGGCCATCATCGGCCTCGTCCTGTTGTTGCTGGCAGCAGCCGTGCTCGGCGCCCTGTCGGCACGCCGGGCGCAGCAGCAGGCGCTGGCCACCGCCACGGCGGCCAAGGCGCAGACCGTGGTCGAGCTGGCTGCCAGCGATGTGGTGCAAGCCAAAACCCGCGAACTCAGCCAGGGCCTGGCGCTGTCGGGCCCGCTCAAGGCCATCAACTCCGCCTTCGTCAAGGCGCGCGTGGCCGGCGAGTTGCAGGGCCTGAGTGTCCGTGAAGGCGACTTCGTCAAAGCCGGCCAGGTGGTGGCGCGGGTAGACGCCAGCGAGTACCAGTCGCGGGTGATGCAGGCGCAGCAGCAGGCAGATTCGGCCAAGGCGCAGATCGACATCGTGCAGCGCCAGTTCGACAACAACCAGGC
>JAZKIE010000478.1:0-18638 GCA_040385025.1 Pseudomonadota bacterium
GAAGGCCTGGCGCCCGACGGTGGGCTCTACCTGCCTGAGACCTATCCGCAGGTCGCTGCGGCCACGCTGGAAAAGTGGCGCGGCCTGCCGTATGCGAGTCTGGCCTTTGAAGTGTTGTCACTGTACATCGACGACATCCCGGCTGCCGACCTGAAGGCGATCTGCGAGAAGACCTACACCGAAGAAGTTTTCGGCACCCAGGAGATCGTTCCGCTGCGCCAGCTTGAGAACGGCCTCTATCTTGAAGCCCTGTCCAACGGCCCGACCCTGGCCTTCAAGGACATGGCCATGCAGTTGCTGGGCAACCTGTTCGAGTACGAACTGGCGCGCCGCGGCGAAGAGCTCAATATCCTGGGCGCCACCAGCGGCGACACCGGCAGCGCGGCCGAATACGCGATGCGCGGCAAGAAGGGTGTGCGTGTCTTCATGACCTCGCCGCACGGCCGCATGAGCCCCTTCCAGCAGGCACAGATGTTCAGCCTGCAGGACAACAACATCCACAACCTGGCGCTCGAAGGTGTGTTCGACGACTGCCAGGACATCGTCAAGGCGGTGTCCAACGACCTGGACTTCAAGCGCAAGTACAAGATTGGCACGGTCAACTCGATCAACTGGGCGCGCTTGATGGCGCAGGTCGTCTACTACTTTGCAGGTTATTTCCAGGCGACCGCTGCCACAGGCGCGGGCAAGGTCAGCTTCACCGTACCGTCCGGCAATTTCGGCAATGTCTGCGCCGGGCATGTGGCGCGCATGATGGGCCTGCCGATCGACAAGCTGGTGGTCGCCACCAATGAAAACGATGTGCTCGACGAGTTCTTCCGCACCGGCGTCTACCGCGTGCGGGCCAGTGCCGACACGCATGAAACCTCCAGCCCGTCGATGGACATTTCCAAGGCGTCCAACTTCGAGCGTTTTGTGTTTGACCTGCTGGGCCGCGATGCGGCGCGCGTGGCCGACCTGTTCGGTGCGCAATTGTCAAAGCAGGGGCGTTTCGATCTGAGTACCGATCCGGTGTTCCCCTCGGCGGCACAGCACTACGGTTTTGCCAGCGGCAAAAGCACGCATGCCAACAGGCTGGACACCATCCGCGACACCTGGAAGCGCTTTGGCACGATGATCGACACCCACACCGCCGATGGCCTGAAGGTGGCGCGTGGACACCTGCAGCCGGGCGTGCCCATGGTGGTGCTGGAGACCGCCTTGCCGATCAAGTTTGCCGAGACAATTGAAGAGGCACTGGGCCGCCTGCCGGACCGGCCGGCAAAGTTTGAAGGCATCGAGGCCCTGCCCAAGCGGGTTTATGTCATGCCTGCCGACCTTGCGCTGGTCAAGGCCTACATCGCCAACAATGTGAACTAAATCGGCCTCCAGCCCATGGCTGGTGAGCGCAATCAGCTATTGAATTGATAGCTAACCAGGATCGGTGAAATCTGTTTATGAACGTGGTTGCATTTGCCGGCTATTCCGGTTCGGGTAAAACAACGCTGGTCGAGAGCCTGATTCCCGCGCTCAAGCTGCGCGGCTTGCGGGTGTCGGTCGTCAAACATGCGCACCACAAATTCGACATCGACCACCCCGGCAAGGACACCTGGCGGCACCGGCAGGCCGGCGCCTTCGAGGTGGTGGTGGCCTCCGACAGCCGGCTGGCGCTGATGCGCGAGTTCGAGCAGCCCGCCTCGCTGACGGTGCACCACCTGATCGCCGAGCTCTACGAAGGTGTGGACTGGGTGCTGGTCGAAGGTTTCAAGAGCAGCGACCTGCTCAAGGTCGAAGTCTGGCGCGCCGAATCCGGCAAGCCGGTGCGTTACCCGGACGACGACTTTGTGGTCGCCATCGCCACCGACTCACCAGCGCAGTTGCCGCAAACCACCCTGAGGCCGGTACTGGATTTGAATAACGCCGAAGCCGTGGCGCAGTGGCTGATCGACAATCAGGACCGGTTTGTCTACAACGCCGAGATGCACGTATGAACACAGCTCGCGCCGCCAACGCGACTTCCGCAGCTTCCCGTCCGCCGCTGCGCTCGCTGGACGACGCGCTGGCCGAGTTGCTGGCCCATGCCGCGCCGCTGGCAGGCAGCGACAGCGTCTCCACCTTCGACGCTGATGGCCGCGTGCTGGCCCTTGACGTGGTCTCCGCGCTGCAGGTGCCGCCCGAGGACAACAGTTCCATGGATGGGTATGCCGTGCGCAGCGCCGAGTTGCCAGAAGAGGGCGTGGTGCTGCGGGTGTCACAGCGCATTGCGGCCGGCAGCAGTGGCGGCGCGCTGGAGCCCGGCACCGTCGCCCGCATTTTTACCGGTGCGCCGATTCCCGCAGGCGCTGACGCGGTGGTGATGCAGGAAGACTGCGAACCGCTCGCCGGCCGCGAAGGCTTTGTCAGCGTGAGGCAGCTTCCGAAAGCCGGCCAGTGGATTCGCCGCGCCGGTGAAGATGTGAAGCGCGGCGCCACGGTGCTCTCAAAAGGGGAGCGCCTCACGCCCGCTGCGCTTGGGCTGGCAGCCAGTATTGGTATGAATGTGCTGCAGGTGGCGAAAAGGCCGCGGGTCGCGCTGTTTTCGACCGGTGATGAGCTGGTGATGCCCGGAGAGGTGGCGCCCGAGCAGATGCGGCCTGGCGCGATTTACAACTCCAACCGCTTTTTTCTGCGCGCCTTGCTCACCCGCCTGGGCTGCGAGGTCACCGACATGGGCATCGTGCCCGACCGCCTTGACGCCACGCTGGACGCGCTGCGCAGTGCTGCCGCCGCGCATGACCTGATTCTCACCAGCGGTGGTGTGTCTGTGGGTGAAGAAGACCACATCAAACCGGCCGTGCAACAGCTCGGCTCGCTGGACCTGTGGCAGATCGCCATCAAGCCCGGCAAACCGTTTGCCTACGGCAAGGTCGGCGCCGCGCATTTCATCGGCCTGCCGGGCAACCCGGTGTCCAGCTTCCTGACTTTTCTGGTGCTGGTGCGGCCGTTTCTGCTCAAGCTGCAGGGCGCCAGCGACGTGATGCCTGCGCCTGTGCCCATGGCTGCGCATTTCGACTGGCCGCGCGCCGACAAGCGCCGCGAGTTTTTGCGCGTGCGACGCAATGGCGCCGGCGGACTCGATCTGTTTGCCAACCAGAGCTCAGGCGTGCTGACCTCGGCGGTATGGGGTGACGGCGTGATCGACAACCCGGCGGGCCAGACCATTCGCCATGGCGACACCGTGCAATTCCTGCCGTTTTCCGCGCTGTTGTCCTGAAGGCTGAAGGCCCTGCCATGAAAATCACGGTCAAATATTTTGCGTCCATCCGCGAGGCGGTGGGACAGGGCGGCGAGTCGCTGGAGACTGCCGCCGGCACGCTGGGCGCCTTGCGTGACGAACTGATTGCGCGCGGACCGGTGTACGCGGAGAGCCTGGCGCGCGGCAAGGCGGTGCGCATGGCGCTCAATCAGGTGATGGTGGACGAATCGGTGGCGCTGACCGAGGGTGCCGAGGTGGCTTTTTTCCCGCCGGTGACGGGGGGCTGAGATGAAGGCCAGGGTTTCGATTCAGATCGCCGACTTCAATCTGTCCGACGAGGTGGCGGTCTTGCGCGCCAGTGACAAACGCGTGGGTGCCGTCTGCAGCTTCATCGGTACGGTAAGAGATCGCAACGATGGAAGCGATGTCAGCGCCATGGAGTTGGAGCATTACCCCGGCATGACCGAAAAATCGATTGAGGCCATGATTGACGAGGCGCACAAGCGCTTTGACATTTACGGTGCCCGTGTGATCCACCGCGTCGGCCTGTTGCAGCCGCTGGACCAGATCGTGCTGGTGGCGGTGACGTCCGCGCACCGCGGCGAGAGTTTTCAGGCCTGCGAATTTTTGATGGACTACCTCAAGACGCAGGCGCCGTTCTGGAAAAAAGAGCAGACACCGGACGGCGCGCGCTGGGTCGACGCACGTATCAGCGACGACGCGGCGCTGGCCAAATGGGGCATCCAGGCCAGCAACGGCTGAAGTTGCGCTCCAGTCTGCGCAGCTCAGCCCGCTTCGTCAGCGCTTCGGCTGGGTGGCACAAAAGCCGCCCGCGCCTCAGTTTCCAGGCCTGCGGTCAGCAGCTGCAGCAGGTCCACCAGTTGGGCTTGCTGGTTCTTGTCCAGCGGTGCCATCAGGCGGCTGTAAGCGCGTTCGGCAGGGTCTTGCGCTGTTTTCAACAAATCCAGACCGGTCTCTGACAGCGAAATCGACAAATTGCGCCGGCTTTTCGGCGCGGGCACCCGCTCAATCAAGCCCCGCTTTTCGAGGCCACGCAGCACACGCAACACCGTCACCTTGTCAAACCCCAGCGCCCGTGCCAGGCTGGACTGGTCCAGGCCGGGGCTGGCGCGCAGCACACTGAGCACGCCAAACTGGGCTGGCGTCAGCCCGACGCCGCGGCATTCGTCTTCAAAAACGGCGGCAGATATCTGATGGGCGCGGCGCAGCAAAAAGCCGGGGCGTGCGTAGAGTTGGGAGAGGTTGTGAAATGCGGGCACGGCAGTAAAAAGTTCTCGCGAATTCTCGTTCTAAGGGAATTCATGGATTGTGCCTTGCCTACTTTGCCGAATAATTGTTAGCATGCAAACCAGCAGAGGTCTTTGATGGACATCTTTTTCTCCCCTTGCCGCCAGCTCGCCTTGCGTATTGGCTTGCTGCTGGCCACCACGGCCGCCAGCACGGGCCTGCTGGCCCAGACTGCGCCCGTGCCGGCAGCCAATGCCTTGCCGCAGGCGCCGATCCGGCTGATCGTTCCTTTCACGCCGGGCACCGGCATCGACCTGATCGCCCGCACCGTGGGCCCGAAGCTCGCGGAGCGTCTGGGCCGGCCGGTGGTGGTGGACAACCGCGCTGGCGCCTCCGGCAATATCGGCACTGAAGCCGTGGTGCGCGCCGCGCCCAACGGCAGCACCTTGCTGGTCACCGTCAACACGCTGGTGATGAACGCCGGCCTCTACCCGCAACTGCCTTTTGATCCGGTGAAGGATTTGACGCCAGTGACGCTGACCAGCTGGGGCCAACTGATCCTGGTGGCGCACCCGAAGACCGGCTTCAAGACCGCGGGGGAGATGGTGGCCGCCGCGCGCAAGGCGCCGGGCCGCATCAACTACGGCTCGCCCGGCGTCGGCACGCCGCATCACCTTTCCATGGAACTGTTCAAGGCCACAGCCGGGGTGTTTGTGACCCACATTCCCTACCGCGGCACCGGTCCGGCGCTGACAGACCTGCTCGGCGGGCAGATCGAGGCCATGTTTCTGCCCATCCATGTCGCTTTGCCGCATGTGAAGTCGGGACGGCTGGTAGCCCTGGGCATCGGCAGCGACAAGCGGCATCCGCTGCTGCCGGAACTGCCGACGCTGGCCGAGGCCAAAGCCGGCAATGTCAGCGTGGACATGTGGTACGGCATTTTTGCGCCGCCCGGCACCTCGCCGGAGTTGGTGGCTTTGTACAACCGCGAGATCAAGGAGATTCTGCTCAGCGACGAAGTCAGGAAAGCCTTCTCCACCCAGGGCATGGACCCCAGTGGCAGCACGCCGGGCGAGTTCAAAAGCCTGGTCGAAACAGATGCCAAACGCTGGGCGCAACTCATCAAGGCCCAGGGCATCACGGCCAACTGAGAACCTGATTTGCTACTGAATTGATAGCTGTTGGCGCTTGCCGTGTAGGGGCTGGAGGCCAATTTGATGCATAACACGGGCAACCCGCGAGAACACATGAAGATCACAATCGTCGGCGGCGGCATAGGTGGGCTGAGCCTGGCGCTGGCCCTGCACCAGCGCGGCCTGGCCTGCGAGGTCTATGAAACCGTGCCTGAAGTCAGGGAACTCGGCGTCGGCATCACCTTGCTGCCGCATGCCATGCGCGAGCTGGCGGCGCTGGGCCTGCAGGCGTCCATCGAGGCCGTCGGTATCGAAAACGAAGAAAGCGTGTTTTTCAACCGCTTCGGCCAGTTCATTTACAAGGAGCCGCGTGGCCGCCATGCCGGTTACGCGCTGCCCGAGATCGGCATCCCGCGCGGCAAGCTGCACCGGTTGCTCTACGAAGCCGCGCTGGAGCGGCTGGGCGCACACGCCATCCACACCGACCACCGCTGCACCGGCGTGACGCAGGACGAGAGCGGCGCTACCGTGCAGTTCACGCAGACCTCCAGCGGCGCGGCCTTGCCGCCGGTGCGGGCCGACGTGGTCATCGCCTGCGACGGTGTCAATTCGACCGTGCGCCGGCAGTTTTATCCGGATGAAAAAGTTGCCTTTGCCGGCATCAACACCTGGCGCGGTGTGACGCGGCACGCACCCATCCTGACCGGCAAGAGTTATATGCGTATCGGCTCCATCGACACCGGCAAGATGGTGATTTACCCCATCGTTGACCGTCTCGATGACGAGGGCCGGCAGCTGATCAACTGGGTGGCCGAGATCCAGCGTGACAACGCGGCCATGAACGACTGGAACCATCCCGGTGACCTCAAGGATTTCCTGGAGATCTTCAAGGACTGGCGGTTCCCGTGGCTGGACGTGGCTGCGCTGATCGCCAATGCCGAACAGATTCTCGAGTACCCGATGGTGGACAAGGACCCGGTGCCGCAGTGGACCTTTGGCCGCGTGACCTTGCTCGGCGATGCCGCCCACCCGATGTACCCGCGCGGCTCCAACGGCTCGGCGCAGGCCCTCATCGACGGGCGCACGCTGGCCGAACAACTGGCCAGTGCCGGCGGAGACGGCCGCGCTGCGTTGCTGGCCTATGAAAAGCTGCGGCTGCCGCCCACGGCCAACATTGTGCTGACCAATCGCTCGGTGCCACCCGATTTCATCAACATCAAGGTGGACGAGCTCAGCGGCGGCAAGCCTTTTTCCAACATCGACGATCTGATCAGCCAGCAGGAGTTGCGTGAGATCTCCGAGCACTACAAAAAAGTCGCCGGCTTTTCACTGGAAGCGGCCAAGGCCGGCTGAAGGCTGCTTCGGTCCGGCGCCGGCTAGCTCAATTCAGGTATTTGGGCTTGGACTCCAGAGCCAGGTCGGCTGGCTCGGTGCTGCCGGCCAGTTCTTCCATGGGCGGAGTCAGAGGCACGTGCAGCCACTGTGAGGCATTCAGGCTCTGGTGCAGCAGTTGCAGCAGGCCGTTGCTGAGTTGCGGGTCCATCATGACCTGAAAATTGCGAATTGCCGTGCGGCCCGGTATTTTTTCAAACAACTGCAGCCGCAACTGGCCGTTGTCCTGCAGCGTGACCTTGACTTCCGTCAGCAGCAGCGGCTCGGCGCCCAGCACCGGGTCGCTGGGCTGGCCCTGGCGGCTCTGGTAGGGCGTCTCAAAATCCCCGCTGCGCAGCGCCGCCTCTTTCTGGAAGGCCGTCAGCAGTTGCCCCCGCTGGTCTTCGAGGGTCACTGCGGGCGCTGCCGGCGCTGCGACTTTTTTCATTTGCTCGGTGGTGGTCTTGCTCAGGATGGGCAGCAGTGCCAGCGCCAGGCGCCGCGTCAGCCAGGCGCGCAACTCGCCACCTTCCTTGCCATTGATGCGTATCAACAGGCGGTCCTGTTCGTGGACGTAGCTGACCGACACCTGGTGTATGTTCATGCCAAGGATTTTAGTCCCCTGTGCCAAAACAGGGCTGCTGCCCGAACTATTGAAAATGCCCGATTTCAGCCCCACATGAACCACAATCAAATTCAAGGGACGCCCCATGCGCCAGGACAAACTCACCACTAAATTCCAGGAAGCCCTCAGCGACGCGCAATCACTCGCGCTGGGGCATGACAACGCCTACATCGAACCGGCCCACCTGCTGGCCGCGATGTTGGGCCAGGACGACGGCCCCAAAGCCTTGCTGCAGCGCGCCGGTGTCAACGTGACCGCCTTGCAGGCCGCCATCGACGCTGCCGTCAGGAAACTGCCCACGGTGTCGGGCCAGGAGCAGATCCAGGTTGGCCCGGAGCTGGCCAAGCTGCTGCAGGCGACGGAGAAGGAGTCGATCAAGCGCGGCGACCAGTTCATCGCCGGCGAGCTGTTTTTGCTGGCCGTGGCCGACAGCAAGGCCGAGGTCGGCAAGCTGGCCAAGGAGGCTGGGCTGACCCGCAAGGCGCTCGAATCAGCCATCGACACTGTGCGCGGTGGCCAGGGCATGGACAGCCCCGAGGCTGAAGGCCAGCGCGAAGCGCTCAAGAAATACTGCATGGACCTGACCGAGCGCGCCCGCCTGGGCAAGCTGGACCCGGTGATCGGCCGCGACGACGAGATCCGCCGCGCCATCCAGGTGTTGCAGCGGCGCACCAAGAACAACCCGGTGCTGATCGGCGAGCCCGGTGTCGGCAAGACCGCGATTGTCGAAGGCCTGGCCCAGCGCATCGTCGCGGGCGAGGTGCCGGAATCGCTCAAGGGCAAACGCGTGCTGTCGCTGGACATGGCGGCCCTGGTGGCCGGGGCCAAGTTTCGCGGCGAGTTTGAAGAGCGCCTGAAAACCGTTCTCAAGGAACTGGCCAAGGAAGAAGGCCAGACCATTGTTTTTATTGACGAGCTGCACACCATGGTGGGCGCCGGCAAGGCCGAGGGGGCCATGGACGCCGGCAACATGCTCAAGCCCGCGCTGGCGCGTGGCGAGCTGCATTGCGTGGGTGCCACCACGCTGGACGAATACCGCAAGTACATCGAGAAAGACGCCGCGCTGGAGCGCCGCTTCCAGAAAATCCTGGTCGGCGAGCCCTCGGTCGAAGCCACCATTGCCATCCTGCGTGGCCTGAAAGAAAAGTACGAGTTGCACCACGGCGTGCAGATCACCGACCCGGCCATCGTGGCCGCGGCCGAACTGAGCCACCGCTACATCACCGACCGGTTTTTGCCCGACAAGGCGATTGACCTGATCGACGAAGCCGCCAGCAAGATCGCCATCGAGCGCGACTCCAAGCCCGAAGTCATGGACAAGCTGGACCGCCGGCTGATCCAGTTGCAAATCGAGCGCGAGGCCGTGCGCCGTGAAAAAGACGAGTCCTCGCAAAAGCGCTTCGGCCTGATCGAGGAAGAGATTGTCAAGCTGCAAAAGGAAATCTCCGACCTCGACGAAATCTGGCAAGCCGAAAAAGCCCAGGCCCTCGGCTCCAAGGATGTCATGGAAGAGATAGACCGCATTCGCTTCCAGATCGAGGAGCAAACCCGCAAGGGCGACTTCAACAAGGTCGCCGAGCTGCAATACGGCAAGCTGCCCGAACTGGAAAAACGGCTCAAGGAAGCGCAGGATGCCGAGGCCAGCAAAGGCAAATCCAACGCACCCACCTTGCTGCGCACCCAGGTGGGTGCCGAAGAAATTGCCGAGGTGGTGGCGCGTTCCACCGGCATCCCGGTCAGCAAACTGATGCAGGGCGAGCGCGACAAGTTGCTGCTCATGGAAGGCAAGCTGCACGAACGTGTGGTCGGCCAGGACGAGGCCATAGGCGCGGTCGCCAACGCGATCCGCCGCTCGCGTTCGGGCTTGTCCGATCCCAACCGCCCGACTGGTTCTTTCCTGTTCCTCGGCCCCACCGGCGTCGGCAAGACCGAGCTGTGCAAGGCGCTGGCCGGTTTTCTGTTCGACAGCGAGGACCACCTGATCCGCATCGACATGAGCGAGTTCATGGAGAAACATTCGGTCGCCCGCCTGATCGGTGCGCCACCGGGTTATGTCGGTTACGAGGAGGGCGGTTACCTGACCGAAGCCGTGCGCCGCAAGCCCTACAGCGTGCTGCTGCTCGACGAGGTGGAAAAGGCCCACCCGGATGTCTTCAATGTGCTGCTGCAGGTGCTGGACGACGGCCGCCTGACCGACGGCCAGGGCCGCACCGTGGACTTCAAGAACACGGTGATCGTGATGACCAGCAACATCGGCTCGCCCATCATCCAGTCCATGGTCGGCAAGCCCTATGAAGAGGTCAAGGATGCGGTGACGGATGAGCTGAAGAACTACTTCCGTCCTGAATTTTTGAACCGCATCGACGAGACGGTCGTGTTCCATTCGCTGGACGCGAAAAACATCGAATCGATTGCCCGCATCCAGTTGCAGACGCTGATCGCGCGCCTGCAGAAGATGGAGCTGACGATGGAGGTGTCGGAGGCGGCGATTGCCGAGCTGGCCAAGGTCGGCTTCGATCCGGTGTTTGGCGCGCGGCCTTTGAAACGCGCGATCCAGCAGCGCATCGAAAACCCGCTGAGCAAGCTGCTGCTCGAAGGGCGCTTTCCGCCCAAGAGCACGATTCCGGTAGATGTGGACCCGATCCAGAATCCGGGCGTGTTCAGGTTCGAGGTGGCGCCGGGTTGAACGGTGGGTTCGCTATCATGGGTGTCCAGCTACTGCGACCATCATGACCACCCTGATCTATACCCACCAAGCCTGCTTCGACCACCGGCCCGGCCCGCACCACCCCGAATCGCCCGAACGTCTCGAAGCCGTGCTGCAGGCATTGAAGACCCCGGAATTTGAGGGCGCGGTCTGGCGTGACGCCCCGCTGGCTTCCTTCGAACAGGTGCTGCATGTGCACACGCCGGACTATGTGGACCAGGTGCAGGCGGCGTCGCCGACCGAGGGCTATCGCGCGCTGGATGCCGGCGACACCATTTTGTCGCCGGGCTCGCTGGAGGCGGTGATGCGCTGTGTGGGCGCGGCCTGTGCGGGTGTGGACGATGTGGTGTCCGGCGAGGCGGCCAATGTCTTTTGCGCCACACGCCCCTGCGGCCACCACGCGGAGGCGGACCAGGCCATGGGTTTTTGCGTGTTCAACCAGGCGGCCATTGCCGCCTTGCATGCGCGTGAGAAACACGGCATCCAGCGCGTCGCGGTGGTGGACTTCGATGTGCACCACGGCAACGGCACGCAGAACTCGTTTTACGACGACCCCGACCTGTTTTATGGCTCCTGCCACCAGTCGCAGTTTTATCCCGGCACCGGCGAGCGCCATGAAACCGGTGTGGCCGGCAATATTGTCAACGTGCCTTTTCCGCGCGGCACGGGTTCAGCCGCCTTTCGCGCCGCCATGACAAACCAGTTGCTGCCGGCCCTGCGCAAGTTCGCGCCGGGGCTGCTGATCATCTCCGCCGGTTTCGATGCCCATCATCTCGATCCGCTGGGCGGACTGCAGTTCACCGACGACGATTACCACTGGATCACCCGCGAATTGATGAAGGTGGCCGACGAAACTGCCGAAGGCCGTGTGGTGTCCGTGCTGGAAGGCGGCTACAGCCTGGAAGGCCTGGCCAGCGGCACGGCGGCGCATGTGCGTGCGCTGATGAACGACTGAGCGCGGCCATGGAACGCAAACTCCGGGTGGGCCAACCCATCACCCCCGAAGAGTTCGACGAACTCTCCGACGCGCAGCTTGAGCGCCTGGTGCCCAAGGCGCATCGGGAGTTTTTTCCCGGCAAGGATGACTGCGCTGACGGTTATTTCTACTTGCATGACGGTACGGCCTGGAGTTTCTACAAGGGAGGCTTTCTCGATGACTGATCTGGCTAAATTGGCGCAGGAGTTCGCGCCCACCGGCAAGCTGCGCGCGTCGCTGAACATGGGCAATCCGGTGCTGGCGCACAGCCACACGGCCAGCGAGAAGCCGGCCGGCGTCACCATCGACCTGTCGCGCGAGTTTGCGCGTGAGCTGGGTGTGGCGGTGGAGTTCCTGCAGTTCGACACCGCCGCCAAATCGGTGGCGGCGCTGGCCAGCGGCGAGGCCGACATCGGCTTCATGGCGATTGACCCGCTGCGTGCCGAGACCACACATTTCACACCGGCCTATGTGCAGATCGAGGGCTACTACCTGGTGCCTGAAGGTTCGGCGATCCAGACCAATGCCGACGTGGACCGCGCCGGCATACGCATCGTGATGGGCGCCGGCAGCGCTTACGGCCTGTACCTGCAGCGGCACATCCAGCACGCGACGCTGGTCCCGGTGCCGACCTCGGAGGCCGTGGTGGATGCCATGCTCAAGGATGGCCTGGAGGTATCGTCTGGCGTGAAACAGGGACTGCAAGCGGATGCGCAGCGCGTAGGCGGCCTGCGCCTGCTCGGCGAGCGCTTCATGGTGATCAACCAGGCCATGGCCATGCCCAAGGCGCGCAGCGCAGCAGCGGCTGCTCTTCTGGATGATTTTGTCGCCCGCATGAAGCGCGGTGGCTTTGTTGCCGCTTCGCTGGCGCGCCATGCCATTGTGGGCGCGACCGTCGCTGACAACTGAACTTCTGCTGGCCAGGCGCTCTTTTTTTGATAGCTGCCTGCGCCCGCTGGTTAAGGGCTGGCAGGCAATTTCGTCATAGGATACGCCGTCAGTCCAAAAGCTGACACGGCCGGTCCCGTCTGCCGGAAACCATTGCGTTCGTAGAAGGCCAGCGCCGTGCGGGTGCTTTGAAGGTGCAGACGGGAAATCCTGGATTGCGAAGCATGGGTTTCCAGAGACTGGAGCATGGATTTTCCAAGGCCTTTGAAACGTGCTTCAGGGACAAGGTAGCAAAGCAAAACCTCGCCGGCCTGCGACATGCCGAAGCCCACGACTGAACCATCAACTTCAGCCACCACCGAACAGGCGCGCGGATTTTCAAGCCAGGCCTGGGTGTTCGTGACCGTTTTGTTTTTCAGCCACCTGTCGATCAAGGCCGCGTCGTTGCGGTGATCCTCCGCGCAGCATTCTGCGATGGACCTGCGAACTACCGCGCAGACGGTGGCGGCGTCTTCAAGCGTGGCAAGGCGGATGAGGGTGCCCATGTGCGCCCGGCGACGCTTATTTGTAAAACGCCTCGACCTTGCCCTTGAGTTTGATCATCAGCGGCTGGCCCTTGCGGTCCAGCGCCTTGCCGGCGGGCACCTTGATCCAGCGTTCGCTGATGCAGTACTCCTCGACGTCGGTGCGCTCCTTGTCGTTGAAGCGGATGCCGATGTTGTGTTCGAACACGGCGGCGACATGGTGTGGGCTGCGCGGGTCCACCGACAGGTGGTCGGGCAGGGGAGGAAGGGCGGTGCTGTCGTTCATGCGAAATTTAAATGGAGTTGATCGGCAGGCTAGTTGCCCAGGCCCGCGTAAATGGTCTGCACATCGTCGTTGGCGTCGATGGCGGCCAGGAAGGCTTCGACTTCTTCGAGGTCGCCGGCGCTCAGGGTCGCGGGGTCCACCGGGTTTTTGGGTTTGTAGCCGAGTTTGGCCGACAGCACCGTGAAACCCTGGGCCGGCAGCGCGCGGCTGACGATGTCGAGGTCGGTGGCATCGGTGATGAACAGCGTTGTGCCTTCTTCTTCCCCGGCCTCGAAGTCCTGGGCGCCGGCTTCAATCGCGGCGAGTTCCGGGTCAGCGCCGGCCGCTGCGGGCTCGGCTTCTATCATGCCGACATGGTCGAAGTCCCAGGCCACCGAGCCCGAGGTGCCGAGCTGACCCTTGCGGAACAGCACCCGCATTTCGGGGGCGGTGCGGTTCAGGTTATCGGTCAGGCATTCAACCATGACCGGTACGCGGTGCGGCGCGAAGCCTTCGTAGATCACATGTTCAAAATGCACCGATTCGCCGGTCAGGCCAGCGCCTTTCTTGATGGCGCGCTCCAGCGTGTCTTTGGGCATGGACACCTTGCGGGCCTGCTCGACTACCAGCCGCAGGCGCGCGTTGAGCGCCGGGTCGGCGCCGCTGCGCGCGGCGACCATGATTTCCTTGGCGAGTTTGCCGAAGACCTTGCCCTTGGCATTGGCGGCCAGCTCCTTGCCTTTTGCTTTCCACTGCGCGCCCATGCTTGAAATTCCTTGAGGTGTGTCAGAGGGGCCCGCGCTGACGACAGCCGTGCGCGGGACCGAGGGCCTTGTTTATACACCCTGCGAAGCCGCTGCAAGCCGGGTTGCCGGACGGGCTGGGGCGCAGGCCTGGCGGGCGCGCCGCCTAGGCGCGCGCGGGAATGTTCAGGCCCTTGACGACCGTCGGCCGTGCGACGAAGCTTTCCAGCACGCGTTTGACGTTGCCAAAGCTGTCAAAACCGACCAACTCGCCAGCGCCGTAAAACCCGATCAGGTTGCGCACCCAGCCGAAGGTCGCGATGTCGGCAATGGTGTAGTCGTCGCCCATGATCCAGTTGCGCCCTTCAAGGCGTTTGTCGAGCACGCCGAGCAGGCGCTTGGCTTCGGCGACGTAGCGGTCACGCGGACGTTTGTCTTCGTAGTCTTTGCCGGCGAATTTGTGGAAGAAACCGAGCTGGCCGAACATCGGGCCGATGCCGCCCATCTGGAACATCAGCCACTGGATGGTTTCGTAGCGGGTCGCGGGGTCAGCCGACATGAACTGCCCGGTTTTCTCGGCCAGGTAAATCAGGATGGCGCCGGACTCGAACAGGGCCAGCGGTTGGCCGCCGGGGCCGTCCGGGTCGAGGATGGCGGGAATCTTGTTGTTCGGGCTCAGCGACAAAAACTCCGCTGACATCTGGTCGTTGGTCGCGAAATCCACCAGGTGCGCCTCGTAGGGCACGCCGGTTTCCTCCAGCATGATGGACACCTTGACGCCATTGGGCGTGGGCAGCGAATAGAGCTGGAGTCGCTCGGGGTGTTGAGCGGGCCACTTGCGGGTGATGGGGAAGAGGGAGAGTTCGGTCATGGTGGACCGGATTGTCTGGTCAATGCGCTGCGGCGCGCCGGGCTGGCAAGCGAGTCCGCCCTTGGCGTGGGGGTATTGGGGACCCGGCTTTGACCAAACCCTTTTGACAGTGGGAATGTTGTTGCCGGCCTCTTCCAGCGCTCCTGGATCTAGAAGCAGCCGCGCGCCCGGGCGACCTTGAGTTCAAGCACCAGCGAGTCCACGTCACCGAGGTTGGTGATCGGTCGCGCCAACTGGGCCAGCAGCGGAACCGGCAACTGCAACTCGTCTTTGCCAGCCGTCGCCTGGCGCGAGGCCATGGGCAGGGTGTCCAGGTAGCGGTGATAAGTCGTCAGAGTTGTGGCGGAGCTTGTCATCGAAATATCCTTTCATGGCTGCGTGTGCATAGACCGCGTATGGATGAATGTTGACCCTGCCAGACCGCCAGGTGGGTAGGTGCCTACGGATTTCCCTGTCAGGAATGACTTGCAAGTTCTTGCAAGTCTGGGCCTTCAGTGCTTCCGGTGCTCTCCTACATCGTGGATGCAACTGCTTACGATTGGGCCCACCGGGTATTCGTCGATAATTTATTCATCGCTACCGGGCCTTCACATGACCATCAGCACAGACACCCATGCCATCACCCACACGACACAACTGGCAGCGCTTTTTGGCGACGTCGGTGAAGCTTCCATCAGGAAAGAAGTGGCCTTTGTTCACCCGCATTACCGGGCGCTGATTGAAGCTTCGCCGTTTGCGGTGCTGGCGACGGCCGGCCCCGATGGGTTGGACGCTTCGCCGCGCGGCGATGCGCCGGGTTTTGTGCAGTTGCGGGACGACACCACCTTGCTGCTGCCCGAACGCCGGGGCAACAACCGCGTGGACAGCCTGCGCAACATTCTTGCCGACCCGCGTGTGGCGCTGCTGTTCCTGATCCCTGGCGTGGGAGAGACGCTGCGTGTCAACGGGCGAGCCGCCATCACGACGGCACCGGAGGTGCTGGCGCGGTTTGTGGTGCAGGGCCAGTTGCCCAAGTGCGTGATCGTCGTCAAGGTAGAGACAGTCTTTTTTCAATGCGCACGCGCCATCCAGCGTTCGGGCTTGTGGCAGCCGCCCGCGCCCGACGCGCGCTCGCGCTTGCCCAGCACCGGCACCATGCTGGCGTCGCTGACGGCCTCGGCCATTGATGGCGAGAAGTACGACCGGGAGTTGCCAGACCGGCAGCAGGCCACGCTTTATTGAGCTGATGTTTTCCGATTTGCTACCAAAATGATAGCTGTTGGCGCTTGTTAAACAAGGGCTGGAGCCTGGTTTGGCTTGAACATGCAGGCTCAGGCCAGCTCCGCAGCGACACATCAGGTGCTGCTGAGCAAGCCCTCTATCGCCGCGCCCAGCGCCAGCAATTCACGGTCGCCGCCGCGGCGACCCACCAGCATCAGCCCGACGGCCAGCCCGCCCCGGCGTGGCAGCGGCAAGGACAAGGCGGGCAGGTCAAAGAAGTTGAAGACCGAGGGGTTGCGCAGCAGCAGGGCGTTGGTGCGCAAAAAAGCATCTTCGTCCTGCACCTCGGTGATGCGCGGCGCCAGCAGCGGCACCGTTGGCAGCAGCAGCGCGTCAAGGCCGGCCATGCGTGCATCCAGCGCGGGCATCAGCGCCGCACGCGCCTGCTGGATGCCGACATAACTGGCGGCGTTCAGTGTCTGGCCGCGGCGGATGCGGCCCAGCACGATGGGGTCGTAGGCCTCGGGCCGTGTTGCCACGCCATGGCGGTGAATCCAGGCGGCCTCGGCGGCGACCAGTGTGCCGCCTTCCTGCAGCCGGAAGGGTTCACCGAGCAGGTCATCGAGTGTTTCATTGCGGACGGTGGCGCCGGCATGCAGCAGGGTACCGAGCGCATGCTCCACCGCAGCCAGCACAGCCTCATCGGCCTGGCTGAACAGCAGGCCGCGCGGTACGCCCAGCTTCAAGCCGCGCACCTCGCGGCGCGGCAGCGGCTGGTTGGCCATGCCAGCCAGCACACAGTCCGTTGCTGCGGCGTCTGCCACGCTGCGGCACAGCGGTCCCACACAGTCCAGCGTGAAGGACAGCGGATAAGCGCCATCGCGTGGCACCCGCGCCTGCGTCGGCTTGAAGCCGACCAGCCCATTGAGCGCCGAAGGAATGCGCACCGAGCCACCGGTGTCGGAGCCGAGGGCGATTTCGGCCATGCCATGCGCAACCGAGACACCGGCCCCCGACGATGAACCGCCGGGGATGCGGCTGGGGTCCAGCGCATTGCCGGGCGTGCCGTAGTGCGGGTTGATGCCCACGCCCGAAAACGCAAACTCGGTCATGTTGGTTTTGCCAATGACCACGGCGCCCGCAGCACGCAGACGGCTCAGCACCAGCGCATCCCGCCCGGCCGGTGCGGCCTGCTGCAGCAGTCTGGATCCGGCCGTGGTGGCTTCACCCGCCACGTCGAACAGGTCCTTGATGGAGACGATGCGCCCGTCGAGCGGGCCCACCGCTTTGCCGGCACCCCTGCGCCTGTCGGAGGCATTGGCGGCATCGCGGGCGCTGTTGGCGTACACCCGCGTGAAAATGCGTCCGCCTTCATCGCCAGCGGCGGTGATGCGAGCCAGTGCCAGTTCCAGCCTCTGGATGGAGGGCGTGTCGGTGGATCGTTGGGTCATGCGGCGATTATCTGCACATTTGGCGCGTGGAGTCCCACCTCTACCCCTGGCCCGGGCTGCGGCCTATCATCGCCCGATGACCACGCCCACATCCTCCCTGCGCTTTTTGTTCGACACCCAGCACCAGGCCAGCCGCGCCCAAATTGATGTGCCGCTGGCCTTGCGCCGCGACCGCTTGCTGCGTTTGCGCCGCCTGCTCGACGTGCATGGCGGCGCGCTGGCCCAGGCCGTGCAGCAGGACTTTGGCGTGCGCTCACCGCAGCTCACCGAAATTGCCGACCTGTTTGTGTTGCGCTCCTTGCTGGCTAACACCTTGAAGAATCTGGCGAAATGGATGAAACCCGTGAAGGTCGGCACGCCGCTGTACCTGCTGCCGGCCCGCGCTTTTTTGCAGCGCCAGCCGCTGGGCGTGGTCGGTGTGGTGTCGCCCTGGAACTACCCGGTGCAGTTGTCGCTGGGTCCGGTCATCACTGCGCTGGCTGCGGGCAACCGCGTGATGCTCAAGCCGAGCGAGCTGACACCGGCGACGTCTGCGCTGCTGGAAAAACTGCTGGGCGAGGCTTTTGCGCCTGACGAGGTTTGTGTGGTGCAGGGTGACGGTGCGGTGGCAGCAGAATTTACCGCGCTGCCGTTTGACCATTTGTTTTTTACCGGTTCCACCGCCGTGGGCCGCAAGGTGGCCGAAGCCGCCGCCGCCAACCTGACACCCACCACGCTGGAGCTAGGCGGCAAGTCGCCCTGCATTGTTGATGCGTCCTGCGACCTCGACACCGCCGCCATCAAGATCGCCCACGGCAAGCTGCTCAACGCCGGGCAGACCTGCATTGCCCCCGACTACGTGTTGTTGCCCAGCGGCCAGGAGGCCGCCTTTGGTGAGGCTTTTGCCCGTGCCGTGGCCACGCTGTTTCCCACCATTGCAGGCAACCCCGACTACGCCGCCATCATCAGCCCGCGCCACCATGAGCGTCTGCAGGCGCTGCTGGCGCAGGCCGAGGCCGGCGGCGCGCGTTTGCAGGTGGTCAACCCCGGCGCCGTCGCCGCAACGGATTCACGGCAGATGGCGCCGGTGCTGGTGTTCAATGCCGCCGCGAACGACAAGCTGCTGAGCGAAGAAATTTTTGGCCCCATCCTGCCGGTGCTGGCTTACGCGAGCATGGACGAAGCCGTCAGCTACATCAACGCCCGGCCGCGCCCGCTGGCGCTGTACTGGTTTGGCACCGATGCAGCGGCGCGCGACGATGTGCTGGCCCGCACGGTCAGCGGCGGCGTGACGGTCAACGACACGCTGATGCACATTGCCCACGAGAACTTGCCTTTCGGCGGCGTCGGCGACAGCGGCTGGGGCAGCTACCACGGTGAGGCCGGTTTCCTGCGCCTGACGCAGCAAAAGCCGGTGCTGGTGCAGTCGAAGTGGGCGCGGGG
>JAZKIE010000479.1:0-1744 GCA_040385025.1 Pseudomonadota bacterium
CCTGCAATGGCCTTGATCGTTCATAAATACGGCGGCACCTCGATGGGCTCGACCGAGCGCATTCGCAACGTCGCCAAACGTGTTGCCAAGTGGGCGCGCGCCGGCCACCAGATGGTCGTCGTCCCCAGCGCCATGAGTGGCGAAACCAACCGCCTGCTGGGCCTGGCCAAAGAACTGGCCCCATCCCACGCCGCCGACGCTTACCACCGCGAACTCGACGCCCTGGCCGCCACTGGCGAGCAGGCTTCCAGCGCGCTGCTGGCGATTGCGTTGCAGGCCGAAGGCATGCCGGCCGTGAGCTACGCCGGCTGGCAGGTCGCCATCAAAACCAACAGCGCCCACACCAAGGCTCGCATCGAGTCGATTGACGACAAACGCGTGCGCGCGGACCTGGATGCCGGCAAGGTTGTCATCATCACCGGCTTTCAGGGCGTGGACGAGGGCGGCAACGTCACCACGCTGGGCCGCGGCGGCTCCGACACCTCGGCCGTGGCGATTGCCGCTGCGCTGAAGGCGCATGAGTGCCTGATTTACACCGACGTCGACGGCGTCTACACCACCGACCCGCGCGTCGTGCCCGAGGCGCGCCGCCTGCAGACCGTGAGCTTTGAAGAGATGCTGGAGATGGCCTCCATGGGCTCCAAGGTGCTGCAGATCCGCTCGGTCGAATTTGCCGGCAAGTACAAGGTGCCGCTGCGCGTGTTGTCGAGCTTCACGCCCTGGGACATCAACATCGACGAAGAGGCCAAGTCCGGCACCCTGATCAGTTTTGAGGAAGATGAACAAATGGAACAAGCCATCGTATCGGGCATCGCATTCAACCGTGACGAAGCCAAAATCTCCATCCTCGGCGTGCCCGACAAGCCCGGCATCGCCTACCAGATCCTGGGCGCCGTGGCCGATGCCAACATCGAAGTCGACGTGATCATCCAGAACGTCAGCAAGGACGGCAAGACCGACTTCAGCTTCACCGTGCACCGCAACGACTATGCGCGTGCCGTCGAGCTGTTGCGCACCAGCGTGCTCGGCCCGCTGGGCGCAGAAGAAATTACCGGCGACGCCAAGATTTGCAAGGTCAGCATTGTCGGCATCGGCATGCGCAGCCACGTTGGCATCGCCGCCAGGATGTTCCGGGTGCTCAGCGAGGAGGGCATCAACATCCAGATGATCTCCACCAGCGAGATCAAGACCTCGGTCGTGATCGATGAAAAGTACATGGAGCTGGCTGTGCGCGCCCTGCACAAGGCCTTTGACCTGGACCAGCCTGCTGCTGCCTGAAACCTTGTCTGGACAGCGGGGCAAGTCGTGAGATAATCGTGGCTAGCCAGAAATCAGGAAACGTGACCGAGTGGCCGAAGGTGCTCCCCTGCTAAGGGAGTATGGGGTGTAGAGCCTCATCAAGGGTTCGAATCCCTTCGTTTCCGCCAGGAACACCGACTCTTTTCCCATGTGGACAGAGTCGGTTTTTTTTTGCTCAGCCATCGCACCCGTCCCTGCGCTGACCGGCTGCCGGCTGGAAATCGCACCCTGTAGGACGGCGCCGACGCCGCTTGTCATCACTTGGCGCATGGTCTGATTTTCGCCAGACCATGCTGCATTTTTTGGCAAAAATGCGGAATGCGAAAAGAAGCAGTCAAAAATGAATTACGCAACTCCATCGAAGCCGAGCAGTTGAGGATGCACCGTGTGCGCTGGCGTTACGCGGTCCTGTGCGCCAAGGTCAGCGCCTACCAGGAGGGCAGCG
>JAZKIE010000480.1:0-2529 GCA_040385025.1 Pseudomonadota bacterium
GTCAAGGCCGTCACACGCATCCTGCAGGCGCGCCGCGTGCGCCGCCTGCGCGCCGACGATTTGCTGCGCCTGTTTGTGCCGCTCAAAAAAGTCCTGCCCTTTGTGCTGCTGGCCGACCACCAGCCCGGCGCCAGCCTCGACGCGGCCGGCCTCGCGGCACGCCTGGCGCCGCGTGCACAACAAGCCGACCTGTTTGACGACGCGGCCGGCGCGGCTGTGGCCCCCACGTCCTCGGCACCTTTGCCTACACCCGTACTGCCGGTGCCGGTTGCACCATCGGGCACAGGCGTGGACACAAGCGTTGAGGCACCACGCGAAGAAAGGACTCTGGCATGGGCGTGATGAATGACCCGCTGACAAACGATCTTTTCCCGCAGGCCCTGTTGCCGGTGACCCTGCAGGGCCCGGCCGACCTCGAAGGCTTCCGGCGCGCCGCGCGTGTACTGCTGGCGCAGCAGATGTTGCCCGAGCAGGTCAGCTGGCACAGCAGCGATGCGCCGGTGCAGGACCTGTTTGCCTCCGGCATTGCCGGTGCGGTCGAAGCCACGACGGCCATCCACAAGGCCGCCTTCGACAAGGCGCCGCCGGTCAGCGTGCCGCCCGAATTTGTCACGCTTTGCGAAACCGCCATCCTGCACAGCGATCCGAACCGTTTCGGCCTGCTGTATCGCATCCTGTGGCGGCTGGTGCACGAGCCGGGACTGCGCCACGACCCGCTGGACGCCGACATGGTGCAGGCGCAGCAGATGGCGCAAGCGGTGCGCCGCGACAAACACAAGATGAAGGCCTTTGTGCGTTTCCGCACGGTGCAGGACGAGACCTTCCGCAACAACCCCGAAGGCGGGCCGCTGCATGTGGCATGGTTCGAGCCCGAGCACCATATCGTCGAGGCAATCGCGCCGTTTTTTGCACGCCGCTTCACGCAGATGCGCTGGGCCGTGCTGACGCCGGAGCGCAGCATCGAGTGGGATGGCGCGCAACTCACTTTTGGCCCCGCTGCCAGCAAGAGCGATGCGCCGCCGCCGGACGCCGGCGAAAAGCTCTGGCTCACCTATTACGAAAACATCTTCAACCCGGCGCGCCTGAAGATGAAGATGATGCAAAAGGAAATGCCGCGCAAGTACTGGCCCAACCTGCCCGAGGCCGTGCTGATCGCGCCGCTGGCCGCCGGCGCCCATGAGCGCAACGCCAACATGGTCGAACAGGCGCCTGCCACGCTGGCCAGACGCATGCCGTCCATCAAGGTGCTGCCGGTGGCTGCTGCCACTCCGGGTGTCCACGACGGCAGCGCAGTGCGCTCACTGCCGGCGCTGCGCGACCTGACCAATCACTGCCGCGAATGCCCGATAGGCGCCTGCGCCACCCAGTCGGTCTGCGGTGAAGGGCCGCTGCAGGCCCAACTGATGTTTGTCGGCGAGCAACCCGGTGACCAGGAGGACCTGCAGGGCCGGCCTTTTGTCGGCCCCGCCGGCCAACTGCTGGACCGGGCTTTCGACGACCTTGGCATCCAGCGCGGCGAAGTGTTTGTCTCCAACGCCGTCAAACACTTCAAGTACGAGTTGCGCGGCAAGCGCCGCATCCACAAGACACCGACGCAGCGCGAAGCCGCTGCCTGCCAGCACTGGCTGGACGACGAAATCGCCATGGTGCAACCGCGCCTGCTGGTTGCGCTGGGCGCCACGGCCGCGCGTTCCTTGCTGGGCCGTGCCGTGCCGGTGATGGCCAACCGCGGTCAGGTTTTTGAACGTGACGATGGCCGCAAAGTGCTGGTGACCCTGCATCCTTCGGCACTGCTGCGTTTGCCGGCCGAGGAACGCGAGGCCGCGTACGCCGCCTGGCTGGCCGACCTTGACATGCGGTCCAGCGCCGTCCGGCATGGGCCGAGGCCGCAAAAGGCCTGAAAACTCAGGCGCGCGCCGCCTGCAGCAGATCGCGCGTGCGCATGGCCTCGCGCCGTGCCGCTTCGGCAAAATCATCGCCGGATGAGGCGTAGATGATGGAGCGCGAGGAGTTGACGATGATGGGCGAACCGGGCCGCCAGCCGGCCTTGACGGTGGCCACTGCGTCGCCACCCTGCGCACCGACGCCGGGAATCAGCAGCGGCAGGGTGGGCGCCACCAAACGCACGCGCTCGATCTCGGCCGGGTAGGTCGCGCCGACCACCAGGCCGAGCTGGCCGTTGAGGTTCCACGGGCCCTGCGCCAGCCGCGCCACATGTTCATACAGCAGGGGCTGGCCTTCGACCGAGGCAAAACGCTGGTTCTGCAAATCATCGCCGCCGGGATTCGAGGTGCGGCACAGCAGGAAAGCGCCTTTGCCCTGGTGCTTCAAATAAGGCGCGACCGAATCAAAACCCATGAAGGGCGACAGCGTCACCGCGTCGGCGCCGTAACGCTCGAAAGCTTCGATGGCGTACTGCTCGGCGGTGCTGCCGATGTCACCGCGTTTGGCGTCCAGGATGATGGGGACCTGCGGCGCGACACGGCGCATGTGTTCCATCAGCCGCTCAAGCTGGCCTTCGGCGCGGTG
>JAZKIE010000481.1:0-1695 GCA_040385025.1 Pseudomonadota bacterium
CCGGCTGGTGAAGACAGGCCCCACCGCTCCAGCAACTAGCCGAGCAAGCGCTCCGGGTTTGCATCGAGCTTGGCCAGTGCATCGCGCGTGGCGCGCACCGTCAACGCTTCATCTTCGGTCGGCACCAGCAGGCCGGCCTGAAGGTAGGCCGCCAGGCGGCGCGCCTGGATCAGGAAGTTGCGGCCATCGGCGGACGCGAACAAATGCAACTGCTTGCGGTCGCTGCGCCAGGCAAACTGCACATGGCTGACCTTGCCATTGTGGTCCAGGCTGAACCAGGCCCCAACTTGAAGCTCCTGCGCCCAGGCCCGCATGGCCTCGCTGGGCCGGCTGCCGCCATCGGCGATGACCGCCAGGTCCGAGGCATCAATGCCAATCATCATGACCAGGTTTTCAGTGTCCAGCGGCAGGTCGCCCACATCCTCATCCGACAGATAGTCTTCGAGGTTGGCCAGCCGCTTGGCCATCTCGTCGATACGCTCGATCGATATGGCATCGGTTTTGGACATGAAGGCGTCCGCCAGCGTCTCACTGATGATTTTGAGGTGCTGGTCCTGCACTGGCGTCGCCATGCCCAGCATCGACATGCCCTGTCGCAGCAACTGAAGCAGCTTGGGCAAATCGGCGATCACGCGCGCGCGGTCATTGCGGTTCGGCTTGGCGCTGGCAGCCCAGACCAGATCGGCCGCCGCCTGCTTGAGCGTGATCGTGTCATTGTGCTGGGGGCCATTTTTCATGGCGGCAATGGCCAGCACTTCAGCCCAGATTTTGAACAGGAATTCCCGGATTTCTTCGCGCACCGGCATGTCATTGAGCATGTTGCGCATCTCAATGGTGTACTGGATCGCCATGGTCTCTTTTTGCTCCAGTTGCTGGGCCACCGTCACCACACGCGCGGCGCTGCCCTGCTCGGAAAGAAACTTTGACAGGAATTTCTGGAATTCGTCGTAGACCAGCTGAAACACACGCCGGCCGGTCTCGGGATACTGTTCGATCACCTGCACCACCCGCTTGACTTCGATTTCAAGCGCGCTGCCCGACACCGTCGCGTCAAAGCCCAGCACGCAGGAGCCCATGCGGTCAATCAGGCGGCGTGCGGGATGCTGCAGGGAGCCGAAAAATTCGGGCTCGGAAATTGCCACGCGCAGCACCGGCATCTGCAGCCGCGCAAACCACACCCGGACCGCAGGAGGAATGCGGTCCTCCGCCAAAATGCTCTGAAACATCAGCGCCACGATTTCGATGGTGGCTTTTTCGCTGGATGTGGATGCCGCCTGTTTAAGCACACTGGTGCGCTGACGCAAGGCCCCTGCCGCCTGTTCGACCTGCGCCACACCATAAATCTGGTCCGGCGCATCGACCATGGTGCCTTCGTAACTGTTGCCACCCTCGCCACCGCCGGAAGGCGCCCTGGCCAGGGCTTGCGCCAATTGCGGCGAGGGCTGCTGGACATGGGTCTGGTCGAACTCGACGGCATGATCGGACAACAGGCGCTTGAGGTGCCCCATGACGCCCTGCGCCCGCATACGCGCCCGCGCCAGCGGCGAGGTGCCGGTTTGCATGCGCGTCTCATCCTGAATATCGTTCCTGCCCGCAGCCATCTCCGAGCTTGCGCCCTCGCGACCTGATTTTTTGCCCTGAGCCCCGCCGGCACCCGCACTGCCGCCGCCCCGGCCGCTTGAGCCACCGCCGGAA
>JAZKIE010000481.1:1795-6782 GCA_040385025.1 Pseudomonadota bacterium
CCGGAAGCGCCTGCACCGAAAGCGGGGCCGCGCCCGCCGGCCCGCCCACCGCCTGACCCATTTGAGCCCGAGACCAAATCAGTCCCCGTATCCCACCCGGTTTCAAAGCCTCCCCCCGGTCCGCTGGAGCCACCTGACCCGCCGTGTCCAGGGTTGCCATCGGAATGCCGGCCAGAGGCCGGGGAGGTTCGCTCGCCCGGTGCCACGCCCGCAGGCCTGGACGGCTTGGCGGCCGGTGCATTCGGAACCGCAGAAGGTGTGCGTTTGACCAGCGCCCGGCGGTCAATGTCGACCATGACGTTTTCCTTGATCAGGAATTCGTTGGCGGCCCGGTAGGCTTCCAGCAGATGTGTGGTCAGGCGTTGCTGGATCAGGTCCTGCACCGTGAGCCACAGTTCGCGCGACAGCGGCGCCAGCGTCCATTGTTCGACCAGGTTTTGCGACAGGACTTCGGGCCGCAAGACATCTTCCTTGGCCAGTTCGGCAACACCTTCCAGCCCCTGAATGCGCAGCCGCAGATCGTTGAGCTCCCAACTGGCGCTGTCCAGAAGACGCAGGGCGAGCCGGGAGGCAAGGATCTTGTTCTCCATCACCTCGTTGCCCATCAACTCGAATTTCCCGCTGTCCAGCGGCATGGAGGCAGTCGCCGCCGGTGCATGCAGCGCTTTTTTCCAGGCAGCCATCGTGGCCTCAACCCAGATGGTTTCGTTTTCCTGGAACGACATCCAGCCGTCGCGGCGGTCCTGCATTTCGCGGGCGTTGCCGGCTGTATCCATCGCAGCGGACAAGCGGGCCTTGATGTCTGCGGCCAGCGTCGGCATCACGCCTGCGGCGAAGGCAACAAACTGCTCACGCGCCTGGCGAGCCAGACGAAGATCCTGTTTGTTGTTTGCAGCCACAGCCGTGTCAGTTGTTATGCAGGCTGATTACACCGTCGCTCCGGCATTGGGATCGTTCGGGTTCTCGTCTTTTTTGCCCGCAGAAGGTTTGATCAGGTCCTCGCGCCTGATGCCCAGCCACATGGCGATGGCGGCGGCCACGAACACCGAAGAATAAATGCCAAACAAAATGCCGATGGTCAGCGCCAGCGCGAAGTAAAACAGGGTCGGACCGCCAAACAGCAGCATGGACAAGACCATGATCTGGGTGGAACCATGCGTGATGATGGTGCGGCTGATGGTCGAGGTGATCGCGTTGTCGATGATTTGCTCGGTGTCCATCTTGCGGTAGCGGCGGAAGTTTTCGCGGATGCGGTCAAAAATCACCACGGATTCATTGACCGAATACCCAAGGACCGCCAGCACCGCCGCCAGCACCGAGAGCGAAAACTCCCACTGGAAAAATGCAAAGAAGCCCAGGATGATGATCACATCATGCAAATTGGCAATGATGGCGGCCACCGCATACTTCCACTCGAAGCGGAAAGCCAGGTAAACCATGATGCCGAACACCACCATGCCCAGCGCTTTCAGGCCATCCTGGGCCAGCTCTTCGCCAACCTGCGGACCCACAAACTCGGTCCGGCGCAGCACGATCTGGGGATCGCCGGCCTTCAGGGCCTCCATCACCTTGTCGCTTTGTTGCGCGGTTGTCACGCCTTTTTGCGCCGGCAGGCGAATCATCACATCACGCGCCGTACCGAAGTTTTGCACCTGAACATCGGTGAAGCCGAGGCCGGCCACCGTGCCGCGAACCTTTTCAACGTCTGCGGGCTGCGAGTAGCTGACTTCCATCACCGTGCCACCGGTGAATTCCACCGAAAGATGCAGGCCGCGCGAGAACAGGAAAAACACCGCCAGGGCAAAGGTGGTGAACGAAATAACGTTGAAGACCAGGGCATGCCGCATGAACGGGATGTCCTTGCGGATCTTGAAAAATTCCATGACGTCCTCTCCTTCTTGTTCTGTTGTCTAGCTCGCTGATGGCGTCGATTTGCCGGACTTGGCAGGAACACCTGCGCTGCCGGCCGGCCGCCACACCGTGCCAATCGACACGGATTTGAGCTTCTTTTGCCGACCGTACCAGAGATTGACCAGTCCGCGCGAGAAAAACACCGCCGAGAACATGCTGGTCAGGATGCCGATCACGTGCACCACCGCAAAACCACGCACCGGCCCCGAGCCAAAGGCCAGCAAAGCCAGGCCGGCAATCAGGGTCGTGATGTTGGAGTCAAGAATGGTAGCCCAGGCGCGTTCATAACCGGTATGGATGGCGGCCTGCGCCGACGCGCCGTTGCGCAACTCCTCGCGCACCCGCTCGTTGATCAGCACGTTGGAGTCGATCGCCATACCCAGGGCCAGCGCCATGGCCGCCATGCCCGGCAAGGTCAGTGTCGCTTGCAGCATGGACAGCACAGCCACCAGCAGCATCAGGTTCACCGCCAGCGCCAGGCCCGAAAACAGGCCGAACAACATGTAATACGTGGCCATGAAGGCCACGATGACCAGAAAGCCCCAGGCCACACTGTGAAAGCCCTTGGCGATGTTTTCCGCGCCCAGGCTGGGGCCAATGGTGCGTTCCTCAATGATTTCCATGGGTGCGGCGAGGGAGCCCGCGCGCAGCAACAGCGCCAGGTCATTGGCTTCCGTCACGGTCATCGAACCGGAAATCTGGAAGCGGTTACCCAGCTCGCTCTGAATCACCGGCGCCGTCAGCACCTCGCCCTTGCCCTTTTCAAACAGCACAATGGCCATGCGTTTTTTCACGTTTTCACGGCTGGTGTCGCGCATGATGCGGCCGCCCTTGGCGTCTACGGTCAAATCGACCTTGGGCTGCTGGTTTTGTGAGTCAAAGCCGGGCTGGGCGTCGGTCAGGCTCTCGCCGGTCAGAATCACCTGCTTTTTAACGATCACGGCCCGGCCATCACGCTCCAGAAAACGCTCGGAGCCGAAAGGCACGGTCCCGGAGCCCAGCTCGGCGGCGCGGCCTTCGCTGCTTTCATCGACCAGGCGCATTTCCAGTGTGGCCGTGCGGCCCAGGATGTCCTTGGCCTTGGCGGTGTCCTGCACCCCGGGAAGCTGCACCACGATGCGGTCCAGGCCCTGCTGCTGGATCACCGGCTCGGCAACGCCCAGCTCGTTGATGCGGTTGTGCAAGGTGACCATGTTCTGCTTGAGCGCCTGCTCCTGCACCAGCCGGGCCGCTTCCGGCTTGATGCGCGCAACCACCTTGTACTCTGCGCCATCCGGTGTATCGACCGACTGCAGATCAGGAAACTGGTCCAGCAGAATCCGCTTGGCGGCCTCCAATGTGACCGTATCGCGGAATTTGACCTCGACGGCCTGGCCATTGCGGTTGATGCCGCCGTGCCGGATGTTCTTCTCGCGCAGCACCAGGCGCAAATCGCCGGCCAGCGATTCCGCTTTTTTGGTCAACGCCGCCTGCATGTCCACCTGCAGCATGAAATGCACGCCACCGCGCAAGTCCAGCCCCAGGTACATCGGACGGGAATTGAGCGCGGTCAGCCAGGCGGGTGAACGCGACAGCAAATTGAGGGCCACGATGTAGGAGGGCGAAGCCGGATCGGGCGACAGCGCCCTTTCAATGGCGTCCTTGGCCTTGAGCTGCGTGTCGGTGTCCCCGAAGCGGGCCTTGACCGAGGTCACGTCAAAAGTCACCGCATCAGGGGTGATGCCAGCGTCCTTCAAGGCCTGCTCCACGCGCGTGACGGTGCTGCCGTCGATCTTCACGCTGGGTTTGGCGCTGGAGACCTGCACGGCAGGCGCCTCGCCAAAAAAATTGGGCAGCGTGTACAAGGCGGCTATCAACAAGGCGACGACGATGATCGCGTACTTCCAGACCGGATAACGATTCATGAGCGTACTGTTCCTGGGAAACGAAGGGACTGGAGAGGCCGGCGCCTGCCGGCCTTGAAAAAACCGCTTGCTGCTTACTTGATGCTGCCCTTGGGCAAGACCTGGACGATGGCGCTGCGCTGCAGCTGGATCTCCACACCGTTGGCGATTTCAATGCCGATATACGCTTCGCCCATCTTGCTGACCTTGCCCAGCAGGCCACCTGCCGTCACCACCTCGTCGCCCTTGGCGATTGCCTCGATCATGGCGCGGTGCTCCTTCTGCTTTTTCATCTGCGGGCGGATCATGACGAAATACAGCACCACAAACATCAGCACCAGCGGCAGCATGCTGGTCAGAGAAGACATCATGCCGCCCTCGGCAGCAGCGGCAGGGGCAGTTTGGGCAAACGCGGAAGAAATAAACACGGCAGACTCCACAACAAAAGTAGGGCGCCCCAAGACACACCGCGGGGCGCAGAGGGCCTGATTGTATGCGGCTGGCCGGGGGTAAAAAGTTGTAACCCGCGGCTTGGCGGGGACTCTATGAGCCAGGTCAGGCGGTCCCCGGCAGAAACCGGCGCTTTTTTGCCCAGGGCCCCGCCACGGGCCCCAAGCCGGGCTCAGGCCGCCAGTTGCTGCTTGCCCTGCGCTGCTTGCCGGAAGGCCGCCAGCGCCAGCGTCCACTGCTGCTGCGCCAGCCCAACGTGACGCGCCTTCACATGCCCATAACCCTTGATGAGTTCCGGAATACGCGCCACCTCCACAGCCGCCGCAAGATTGTCCTCATTCAGGTTCTTGAGGATTTCGTCGATGCTGCCCTCGTACTGGGCGATCAGCGCGCGCTCCATCTTGCGTTCTTCGGTCCGGCCGAAGGGGTCCAGCGCGGTACCGCGCAGGCCCTTGAGCCGGGCCAGCAGCTTGAACGCACTCAGCATCCAGGGGCCAAACTTCTGCTTTTGCAGCTCGCCCTTGTCATTGGTTTTGGCAATCATGGGTGGGGCCAGGTGGTAGTTGAGCTTGAAATCACCTTCAAACATCGCACCGACCTTGTCGTGAAAACTGCGATCGGTATGCAGGCGCGCGACCTCGTACTCGTCCTTATAGGCCATCAGCTTGAACAAATACCGGGCGACGGCCTGGGTCAGCAGCGTTTTGCCCAGGGCCGACTCAGCCTGCTGCACACGGCCCACC
>JAZKIE010000482.1:0-3400 GCA_040385025.1 Pseudomonadota bacterium
TTCAATGTAGCCGCCTTTTTCAAGGTCCTTGAGCAAGCGGCTGACCATTTCGCGGGAAGCGCCGACCCGATTGGCGATGTCCTGGTGTGTGATGGATTCCAGCGTCGCGCTGCTTCCCTCGCCCTCGGTAGCGCCTTCGCGACGCTCTTCCAGCAAGGCTACCAGCCGGCCGTAAACATCGAGCAATGCCATGTTCCGCGCGGTTTCCGTTGCGGCACGGGCGCGGCGGATCACCTGGACCACCAAATTGATGGCAAATTCGGGCTCCTCGACCAAGTGCTCGCTGACGTCCGTGCGGCTCAATACCGCGCAAGTGCAGGGCTCCAGCGTCATCACCGAGGCAGACCGGGGCCCGCCGTCGAGAGACATTTCACCGAAATAGTCACCCGCGTTGACGGTGCCGTAGGTGATTTCACGTCCACTTTCGTCCATGGCGAACACCTTGACACTTCCCTTGAGAAGCACGAACAGGCTGTCGCCGGACTCACCTTCGTTGATCAAGACTGCATTTTTTCGGTAGGTACGCTGCACGCCACGGCGCGCCAGCGAGCGCAATTCGGGAACCAGCGATGTGTACAGGTCTTCAGCAGAAGGGATTGACGTGCTCATGATGAGCCGTAATCTAGCACGTGGCGTGCCGCCAGTGTGGGCGCCAGCGCCGGCCGCGAGGAATTTTTAGTGAATTTGTACCAGGTGCAAAGGAGCAACCGGAGGCAAAACGGCAACCCTGTTCACCAATTCACGGACCCCGCTGGAGCCGGTTTTCGCGCAAAGGCTGCGCACATGACTGCGCACAGTGGACACAGCCACCTTCATCTGAAGGGCAATTTCCGGCGTGCTCAGCCCCCGGCACAAGATCATCAACACCTGCTCTTCAGTCTGGGTCAAGCCATAACTGCGGGCGAAAAATCCGAACATCCCTGACTCACACACTTCAGCCCGCGAAAAGAACAGCGCAATACGGTTGCCCTTTGCGCCGATTTCAGGCTTGAGCGGAACCACCGCCAGCATCAGGCTCAGGCCACCGCCGCATACATTGACCAAGCTGCGCTTTCCCCCCGCCGCCTTGATCAAGGCCATTTGCAGGGTTTTACCGTCCGTCGGCGTGATGGCATGGATTTCATCGCCGACCTTTCCAAGCACTCTGCGGCGATTGAGTTCGGCTCGGGCGGCCTGGTTGGCATGAATAAGCTGGCCACGCTCCCCCACCACGATAACGCCATGAGCCAGAACATCGATCAACACACTGAGTACATCTGCGCTCGAATCAGACAGTTCAGGATCGGCAAGAAGCGGGACGGGGTCTAAAAATCCAGCATTCAACAGGGTATTCATCTTCACACGCCTTGTAACCGTTACAGTTTGTTAAGCGTATGAACCCTGTCCAAATCTGGATAGTGAATATGCCTCGTGTTATGTGTGAACAATTTCACAGCTTCTGAAGGGTCGATTGAAGCAAGCGACCTTGAAAGTTAGCGAGCGCAAACTTTCAAACAGACAATAGTTGTCCCGCCTCCTGGAAACAAGCTTCGGTCTGGCGGGCTTACACCCAGGAACTCAAAATGAGCTTGGTTTTCTCCCAATAGGCCTGAAGCCTGTCGAATTGCTGCACGGCATTGAGGGCGACACGGCCTTTTTTTGCCTCCAGCTCAAGTTCAACGCAAACAGTCTGCATCGCAACAGCGCCTACATTGCTGGTCGCGCCTATCAGCGCATGTGTCGCCCAAGCCAGCGCAACAGCATCATCAGCGCGAATGCTCTGGTCAATGGCCTTGAGCCGCTGGGAGGCATCGGCGACAAACAAGCCAATCACCTCACGGGTCATGCTCAAGTTATCGTCATCAAACTCCTTGAACTGTGCCAAGCGCTCGAAGTCCATCAATTTCAAGTCCGGCACAGAAGGCGGCGTGGGCTTGTCCAGCTGCGGCCTGGCCTGCCAAGCGGGGCCATCTGCCCGAGCGAACGCGAGCCCCGGCTTGGCCGGTTTGCCGGAGCCCCCGGCGGCCGAAGCCATTCTGGGCAACCAGCGCTCCAGCGCCTGCGCCAACGCGGCCACATGCAAGGGCTTGGTCAAATAGTCGTCCATGCCAGCGGCAGCGCAACGTGCGCGATCTTCGGGTGATGCGGCGGCCGTCAGGGCAATAATCGGCGGGGCTTTTTGACCCATCATGGTTTGAATCTGTTGTGTTGCCTGAAAGCCATTCATGCGTGGCATGTTCACATCCATCAAAACCGCGCCAAAACGCCAACCTGCGCCATGCGCCCGTGCCACAGCCTGCACGGCCTCCCTCCCGTCCAGGGCAGTTTCGGTTTGGTAGCCCAATTTAGCCAACATCGCGCAGGCTACTTTGAGGTTGACGGCATTGTCGTCAACGACCAGAAGCGTCATGTTTTTAGCAGCCGCCGTCGCCGCGCCGGCTTTGAGTTCGACCGGATGCTTCTCGCCCCCGTCAATCGACAAACAGCGAGCCAGCGCATCGAACAGCTGCTTTTGACGCACAGGCTTAAGCAAGCGAGCTTCAAACAACTGGGCAACCTCGTGACCGGGTGGCATAAAGCCTGAAGTAAGCAGCACCAGCGGCACACTTGCCAGGTCCGCCTTTGCCTTGATAACCCGCGCCAGCGTCACACCGTCCATTTCGGGCATATGCATGTCAGTGATGATGATGTCGGGCCGCGCAGATTTTCCTTCCGCCAGGTCCTGCAAGACCTGCGCTCCGGACTCGGCACTGCTGACCCGCATGCCCCACATCTGAAGTTGGCGCGTCAGGACGCGTACATTGGTAAGGTGGTCGTCCACCACCAGCACCTGCTTGCCATGCAGGGCCGTGGGATCCACCGCGCCAAGGACAGCGGGCAGCGCCGCTGACGGCGCACGGATGGTAAACCAGAACGTTGAGCCTTTGCCGGGCATGCTGTCCACGCCTATCTCGCCGTCCATCAACTCGACCAGGCGCTTGCAAATGGCCAACCCCAAACCAGTTCCGCCATACTTTCGGGTGGTCGAAGCATCGACCTGGGTAAACGCCTGAAACAACGCATCAACCCGGCCTGGCGGTATGCCTATGCCGGAGTCAGTCACACGAAATTCAAGCAGCACACGTGCTGCATCCATGGGGTTGGGTAGCCGCCGAACGCTGACCGCCACCTCGCCCTTTTCAGTGAACTTGACAGCGTTGCTGATGAGATTGATCAGCACCTGCCGGATGCGTGTGATGTCCCCAGCGATGGCCTCTGGCAGCTCCGGGAAGCCAGGGCTTGCCGTTTCGGGCACGTCAACAATCAGCTCAAGATTTTTTTCGCGGGCCCGCGGAGCCACAATATCGCAGGCTTCTTCAATGGCGCTGCGCGGACTCAGGGGTTCAGACTCCAGGTCGAGCTTGCCCGATTCAATTTTTGA
>JAZKIE010000483.1:0-2464 GCA_040385025.1 Pseudomonadota bacterium
GCCGAAGGCGAGTTCGAGCGAGACCCCGGCTGGACCGAGCACCGCAGGTTGCCCCCGTAGCGCAAGCGAAGGGGGTCGCAGTCAGCAGGGTCGCCTTTTCTTTGCTTACTTTCTTTTGGCGACGCAAAAGAAAGTGAGTTGCCGCCGGGCAACCCCCGGCTTGGTGGCAAGCCACCACGGCTCCGAAGCTCCTACAAGCGCGATGGAGATCACCCAATGCTAAACGTCAAAAACATCAACCAATACTACGGCGGCTCCCACATCCTGCGCGACGTGAGCCTGGACGCCCACCTCGGCAAGGTAACGGTTCTGCTGGGCCGCAACGGGGTCGGCAAGACCACGCTGCTCAAGTCCCTGATGGGCCTGGTGCCCATCAAGACCGGCAGTATCGAGTTCGACGGCAAGGCGGTCCAAAGCGCCACGCCCTACGAGCGGGCCCGCGCCGGCATCGGTTTTGTGCCGCAGGGCCGCGAGATTTTTGCGCGGCTGACGGTGGAAGAAAACCTGCGCATGGGCCTGGCCTACAAAAGTGCCAGCACGCCGATTCCAGCAGAGCTGTACGAACTGTTCCCCGTGCTCAAGCAGATGCTGAACCGGCGCGGCGGCGACCTCTCGGGCGGGCAACAGCAGCAGCTCGCGATTGCGCGCGCACTGGCGGCCAAACCCAAGCTGCTGATTCTGGATGAGCCAACCGAGGGTATCCAGCCCAGCATCATCAAAGACATCGGCCGCGTGATCCGCATGCTGGCCGACCGTGGCGACATGGCCATCCTGCTGGTCGAGCAGTACTACGACTTCGCGGAAGAACTGGCCGACGACTACCTGGTGATGGAGCGCGGCGAGTTCATTGCGCGCGGCCAGGGCAAAGACATGCAGGCCAACGGCGTGCGGCAGCTGGTGGCGATCTAAGGCGACCGTCGCCTTCTGACTTGTCATTGCGGACTTGATCCGCAATCCATGCCCGCATACCGGCGATGTGGTTCATGTGAGATGGATCCCGGATCGAGTCCGGGATGACGATCCGCAGTTACTTCGACCTGAAAATAATTTCCTTCATGCGCTGAAGCTTGGGCGCAACCACCGGCACCGTCAGCATGGTGCTGGCAATCGCCATCAGCAGCAGGGCGGTGAAGGTCTCGTTGGTGATGATTTGTTTGTCCAGCAGGATGTTGGCAAAAATGATCATGATCAGCGCCTTGGTCTGCAGCAGCCAGCCGATGATGGAGGCTTCGCCCGGTGCCCACTTGAGCACCTTGCCGGCGATGTGGATGCCGATCAGTTTGCCCGCCACCGAGGCCACCAGCAGCACCGCCGCAGCGATAAACACCGCTTCGCCGCCGACCGACCAGTTGGTGCGCAGGCCGGTGCTCAGGAAAAACACCGGCATCATCACCAGCAACACATGGTGCCGCAGCATGTCCATGTGTTCCTGGTTGAACCAGTCACTGTCCATGACTGCGCCGGCCAGAAAGGCGCCGACCATGTAATGCAGGCCGGCCCAGTCCGCGCCGAAGGCACAGACGATCAGCCAGATGAGCCCGGCGTACCAGCGGTCGCGCTCGGGCATCCACACCATGAGTTTGCGGAAGAGATAACTGAGCACGGCAAAAGCTGCCAGAAAACTGGCCTGCCGGCCCACACGTTCCCAGTCCATCAGGATCAGCGCCAGCACGCCCCAGATGGCAATGTCGTCCAGACTGGCGTAACGCAGGATGCGCTGGCCGATGGGCTGGCGCAGGATGGCGAGTTTTTCCATCAGCAGGATCAGGATGGGCAGGGCAGTGACGGCGCAGGCCATGCCGACACCCATGACAAACTGCCAGCGCATGCCCTGCGGGCCGACCCAGCCGTCGTACATCAGCATGCCGGCGGCGGCCGCGCAGCCGAAGAGCAGGGGGGTACCCAGCGCCAGGCCGGCGGTGATGCTGCTCTCGCGGCGGTGCGCCCAGGCCTTGTTCAGGTCCAGCTCGATGCCGGCGATCCAGACAAACACCATGACGGCCCACCAGGCGACGCCGTTGAGCGACTGCACCACGGGCGCGCTGAACACAAAGGCGTAGTAGTCGGGATAAACCTTGCCGAGGATGCCGGGGCCCAGCAGGATGCCGGCAATGATCTGCACCACCACCAGCGGCGCGTAGTAGTCGGTCTTGAACAGACGCCAGATCAGGTACGGCACCGTGAAGATGATCGCCATGGCGATCAGGTAGATCTCGGTGGTGGTCATGGCAGCGTGCATGGCTTTCCCTCGCTATTGTTTTTTTTTGAAGGCGCGGAACTGCGCCGGACCTGATGGTAGCCAGTCAGACGGGCAGCGAAGCCGCCCGGCGATCACACGCGCAAGATCAGCGCCGCGCCGCCTGGTACAGCGGTGTCACTGTGGGCAGCAAGGCCTGGATCTGCTGCACCCGGCTGCTGTCGCTCGGGTGGGTGCTCAGGAAGTCGGGCGTGCCGCCGCCACTTC
>JAZKIE010000484.1:0-2729 GCA_040385025.1 Pseudomonadota bacterium
CTGACCGGGTGCACAAACCCCAGCGCACTCGCATGCAGCAGCAGGCGCGGCGCGCGGGCCTGCACGGCAGCGCCGTACAGCCTGTCCCCCAGGATAGGGTGGCCGATGGCCTGCAGGTGCACGCGCAACTGGTGCGAGCGTCCCGTCAGCGGCGCCAGTTCCAGGCGCGTATTGTGGGCTGCCGCATCGCGCCCCAGGACGCGCCAGCGGGTCTGGCTGGCTTTGCCGTGTACCGCATCAATGATGCGTAGCGGCCGGCGCGGCCAGTCCACGGCAATCGGCAGGTCGATCAGGCCCCAGCCATGGTCGCCGGGCGCATCAGCCAGCGCGCCATCGACCACCGCGACGTAACGTTTGTCCACCTGGCGGCGCTCGAACAGCGCGCCCAGTGCCCGCTGGATGGCGATGCTGCGCGCCATCAGCAGCAGGCCCGAGGTCGCCATGTCAAGCCGGTGCACCACCAGTGCATCGGGGTAGTGCTGCTGCACGCGTGAGCTCAGGCAGTCCTGCTTGTCCGCACCCCGGCCGGGCACCGACAGCAGGTCGGCGGCTTTGTTGAGCACCAGCAGACTCGCGTCGGCATGGACCAGCTCAAAGCCCTGCGCCATGGCGCCATTACCTGCGAGGTCATTGTTTTGCAATGGAACGGCCAGCATCATTCAGTCATCGGCAAGTTGACAACCAAGGAGAAAAATCATGACAGACGCAGGTGCCATTTCCATTGCATGTGGTTTGATGATCGGGCTGGGCGCCATTGGTGCCTGCCTGGGCATAGGCGTGATGGGCGGTCGGTTTCTGGAAGGCGCGGTGCGCCAGCCCGAGCTGATGGAGCCGCTGCAGGTCAAGATGTTCCTGCTGGCCGGCCTGATCGACGCCAACTTCCTGATCGGTGTGGGTGTGGCCATGATGCTGCTGTTCGCCAACCCGCTGGGTGCCTAGGCAGGTCCGAGGCTCAGGCCTTGGGCGGCGGGAAGTTGTGCACCGTGGGAGCGGCCCGCCGCTGCTCGCGCAGCATGAACAGGTAAAGGCTTTCCACCTTTTCGCGGGCCCAGGGCGTCTTGCGCAGGAATTTCAGGCTGGACGGCACGCTGGGCTCGAAGGTGAAGCAGCGGATCGCGATGCGCTGGCCGAGTTCTTCCCAGCCATAGTGGTCCGACAGCGCCGTGACCATGGCTTCCAGCGTGACGCCATGGAGGGGATTCGCCGGCTGGACCGTCACTGCGTTTATTTATTTTTGAGTTTGCCGCGCAGGGGAACTTGCGTGACGATGGTCGGGCGCACCGCATCGGGCGAGACGGCTTTCGGGGGGGCCGTGTCCTTCTTCGGCTTCTTGACCATCTTGTCCTTGTTTTGCTGTCCTTTTGCCATGGTTTTCTCCGTTGGGTTGATGGGGATGCCGCTGATTATCAATGCAACTTGATGCGCGGACGATAGGTGCGGTCAATCATTTCCGACAAGGTGATCAGCGCGGTTTTTTTCCAGCCGCCCAGCGCGAGCTGGTGCTGCTTGTGCAGCGCCCAGTACATGAGCTTGGCCAGTTGCCCTTCGACAAAAAAACTGCCCTTGGTCAGGCTGCCCATCAGGCTGCCGACCGAAGAATACTCGGACAGCGAGACCAGCGAACCCTGGTCCCGGAACACAAAGGGCGAGACCGGTTCGCCGCGCTGCAGGCGCGGCAGCGCCTTCACCAGGTACATGGCCTGCTGGTAGGCGGCCTGCGCGCGCGGCGGCACCCAGGTGCCGTCCGGCTGCTGGCAGGCGGCGCAGTCGCCGAAAGCGTAAATGCTGGCGTCCTGTGTGCTCTGCAGATTGCCGTTGACAAGCAGCTGGTTGAGCCGGTTGGTCTCCAGCGGCTGCTCACCGCCCAGCGCCTTCAGGAAGTCCCCGGCCTTGACGCCGGCGGCCCAGACCGTCAGGCTGGACGAGATCACCTTGCCGCTGGCCATTTTCAGGCTGCCTTCGGTGACCTCAATCACTTTTTCATTGGTGTGGACCTCGATGGCCAGCTTGCGCAACTCGCGCAGCGCCGATTCGCTCAGGCGTTCGGGCAGTTGCGCCAGCAGGCGCGGCGCGGCCTCCACCAGCACGATCTGCAAGTCTTTTTCGGGGTGGATATGGTCAAAGCCGTAGTTGGCCAGCACGCGCGCCGAGGCGTGCAGCTCGGCGGCCAGTTCCACGCCGGTGGCGCCGCCGCCGACGATGGCCACCGTCAGGCGGCCGCTGCCGGCAACACGCGGCACGGTCTGCGCGCGTATGCAGGCATTGATCAGGCGGTCGTTAAAGCGTTTGGCGGCCTGCGGGCTGTCCAGCTTGATCGTGTGTTCGGCTGCGCCTGGCGTGCCGAAGTCATTGGTCTGGCTGCCGACGGCAATCACCAGCGTGTCGTAGCCCAGCTCCTGCGCCGGCGTGATCTCGCGGCCTGCCTCGTCATGGCTGGCGGCAAGTTGCAGGGTTTTGCTGGCGCGGTCCAGGCCTTCGAGCCGGCCCAGGCGGAACTTGAAATGGTTCCAGCGCGCCTGCGCTAGGTACTCGATTTCTTCGGCATGGGTGTCAAAGCTGCCGGCGGCGAGCTGGTGCAGCAGCGGCTTCCACACATGGGTGCGTGCCGCATCGACCAGCGTGATCTCGGCCAGCCCCTTTTTGCCCAGATGTTTGCCAAGCTGGGTGGCCAGCGCCAGCCCGCCGGCACCCCCTCCGACGATGACGATGCGTTGCATGAGTTTTTCCTC
>JAZKIE010000485.1:0-2663 GCA_040385025.1 Pseudomonadota bacterium
TCGCGCACCCACAGCACCAGGTTGTCCGGCGTGTTGGCCAGCTTGCCGGCAATCAGGCTGCGGCTGGCCAGGCCTTGAAGTGGCGGCCCGACGTTCGGCAAGGAGCTGGTGATGCCCGGAATCGTGTGGCAGGCCTGGCAGGCGTATTGGCCCAACGCCAGTTTGCCGCGCTCCACATCGCCGGCCCGAGACACCGCGGTATCGCTGCGCTGTGGCGCGGTCCCGGCGTCCCTCGTCGCCTGCGCATACGCCTGCGGGCTCAGCGTCGGCAGGATGTTCACGAACGCAACCACATCCCACAGCGCGCCCTCGTCGAGGCGGAACTGCCAGGCCGGCATGCCGCTCATCTTGATGCCGTGGCGCGTGATCCAGTAGATCTCTCGCGGGCGCCAGCGCTGCAGCGCGTCGACCAGCGGCCCCGGCACGGGCTGCATGCTTTTGCCGATGTCAGCCTGCGCCACACCCGGCGCGCCGTGACATTGAACGCAGTGGTCCTTGAACAGCGCGGCGCCGCGCAGCAGCTGCGGTGCGTCGTCGAGTGGCGGCGTTGCGATGTTGCGCGCGCGCCAGCGCACCGAGTGGCGCATGGTGGTTTCGAGCAGGGAATGCACCGGCTGCAAATGCTGCGAGGTCGCAGCCACGTTGTAGACACCGCTGTAGACCACGATGGCCGCGCCGGCCAGCGCGGTGCCCAGCAAGGCGGCGACCGTGGTGAGTACCAGCGCGGTTTTTTTCATGCAGGCCATTGTGCGGCGCGCGCCCGCTTTTAAAGGCAAGTGTCGGCGCTGTCCTGCATGGATTTGCGTGCGGCTGGACAAAAATCGACCATGTCTTTTCCTGCCCCGCTCTCCCGTGCCGTCTGTGTGGCCGCGCTGCTGCTGGCTGGCTGCGGCGGGGAGGCCGATCCTGCCCCACCTGTGAAGGTGATGGCGCGCGGTGACACTGCACTCGGTCTGCGCCTGCTCACGCAGTACCAGTGTGGCAGCTGCCACGCCATTCCCGGTGTGCCCGCTGCGCGCGGTGTGAACGGGCCGTCGCTGCAAGCCTTTGGCAAACGCAGCTACATCGCCGGCCGGGTACCGAATTTCCCCGAGGCGCTGGCGCGGTGGATAGTGGCGCCGGCCGCGCTGGTGCCGGGCACCACCATGCCCAGCATGGGTGTGTCGCCCGAGGAGGCGCGCCACATGGCGGCCTATCTGGGACAGCTTGAGTGAGGGCGCCCTTGCCGCTTCAGCTTCAGTCGGTGCTGGCACCGGCTGGCGAGGCGGCGGCCCGCATCACCAGCCTGAGCTGGCTGCTGATCATCGGCGCCACGCTGATTTTTGTTTTTGTCATGGGGCTGCTGGCTTGGGCCATCCACGGCCGTGCACGGGCGCGCGCCGTGTCCACCCGGCTGTGGATCATCGGCGGCGGCGTGCTGTTTCCGCTGGTGGTGCTGTCGACGCTGCTGGTCTGGACGATGGCGCGCACGCCCGGCTGGATGGAGCGTCCACCACCCGGCGCGCTGATCGTCGGCATCACGGCCCACATGTGGTGGTGGGAAGTGCGTTACCGCGACCCGGCCAGTGGTCAGGAAGTGATCCTGGCCAATGAGCTGCACCTGCCTGCGGGCCGCCCGGTCTGGCTGGGACTGAGCAGCCCCGACGTGATCCACAGCTTCTGGGTGCCGGCCCTGGGCGGCAAGATGGACATGGTGCCGGGGCGTGTCGACCACCTGATGGTGCAGGTGGACCAGCCCGGCAGCTGGCGCGGCCAGTGCGCCGAATACTGCGGCGAGCAGCATGCGCGCATGGCCATCCATGTGGTGGCGCACCCGCCGGCGGAGTTCGACGCATGGCTGGCCGCACAGGCGCGTCCCGCTGCGGCGCCAAATAGCGCGCTGGTCGAACGCGGCCGCGCGGCCTTTCTGGCGCAGCGCTGCAATGCCTGCCACACGGTGCGCGGCGTGGCCGAGGAAGGCCGGCTTGGCCCCGACCTCACGCATGTCGGCAGCCGGCTCTACCTGGGCGCCGGCACCTTGCTGAACCAGCCCGGCGCGATGGCACATTGGGTCGCCCACACCCAAACGGTCAAGCCGGGCGCGCGCATGCCCTCATCGACCGACATGGATGCGGACACGTTGAAGGCGCTGGCCGCCTACCTGGAACACCTGAAATGAAGTTCAACACGGCCGACGGCCTGCCCTCCAGCCTGCCGCGCCCGCCGGGTGAACTTGAGCGCCTGGAACGTGCGTGGGAGGCGCCCAAGGGCTGGCGTTTGTTGTCCGCCGTCAACAACAGCCAGATCGGCGTGTTCTATATCGCTACCGCGCTGCTGTTTTTTGTACTGGCCGGTGTGCTGGGACTGATGATGCGCGCGCAGCTCGCCCTGCCGGACAACACACTGCTGAGCGCGGCCACCTACAACCAGGTCTTCACCATGCACGGCACGGTGATGATGTTTCTGTTCGCCGTGCCGGTGGTGGAAGCAATTGCGGTCTACCTGCTGCCCGGCATGCTGGGCGCGCGCGACCTGCCCTTCCCGCGCCTGAGTGCCTATGCCTTCTGGGCCTATGCCATCGGCGGCATCGCGTTTTTCTGCACGATCTTTTTCGGCGTCTCGCCCGACGGCGGCTGGTTCATGTACCCGCCGCTGACCGGCAAGGAACATTCACCGGGCCTGGG
>JAZKIE010000486.1:0-8564 GCA_040385025.1 Pseudomonadota bacterium
GGCCCCTGGTTGCCCCAGACGGCGAGTGCCAGGGTCTGGCCGATCTGCTCCATCAGCGGCGCCATGCGCTGGCGCGCGAGTTTGACGCTGTCCAGCCGCGACAGCGAGGCCAGGCCCAGCTTGAGTGCGGCGGGGCCCAGGTCGTAACGTGTGGTGCCTGCGTCCTGCGTCACCAGCTCCAGCCGCTGGAAGCTGACCAGGTAGCGGTGTGCCTTGGCCGCGCTCATGCCGGCAGCCGAGGCCAGGTCGCGCAACATCAGCGGGCCGGGCGAGGCGCCCAGCACCTGCAGCAGGCTGAAGCCGACTTCCACCGACTGGATGCCGGCGCGTTGCGCGGGCAGGGCCGGCGAGGGGGGGGTGGGGGCGGTTTTGCGCTCTTTCATGGAATTCGACTAAAATTGAAAATTACATTTAGGTAAATTGATTTCACTTATCGTAACTCCAATCCCTGCCGCGATCCGTCGCCGTGCACCCCATAACCCCAAAGGAAACAGATGAAGCTCGCAAGCTACAAAGACGGCTCCCGTGACGGCCAGTTGCTGGTCGTCTCGCGCGACCTGACCATGGCCCATTATGCGACGGGCATCGCCAGCAAACTGCAGCAGGTGCTCGACGACTGGGGCTTTCTGTCGCCGCAGTTGCAGGACCTGTACGACACGCTGAACAACGGCAAGGCGCGCCACGCTTTTCCCTTTGACCCCGCGCAATGCATGGCGCCGCTGCCGCGCGCCTACCAGTGGGCCGACGGCTCGGCCTACATCAACCATGTGGAGCTGGTGCGCAAGGCGCGCGACTCGGACGTACCGGGCAGCTTTTACAAGGACCCGCTGATGTACCAGGGCGGCAGCGACGACTTCATCGGCCCCTGCGACGACGTGGTCTGCCCGAGCGAGGACTACGGCATCGACTTCGAGGCCGAGGTCGCGGTCATCACCGGCGATGTGCCCATGCAGAGCACGCCCGAGCAGGCGCTTGAGGGCATTCGCCTGGTGATGCTGGCCAATGACGTGAGCCTGCGCAATTTGATTCCGAATGAGCTGGCCAAAGGTTTCGGTTTTTTCCAGAGCAAGCCGGCGACAGCCTTCAGCCCGGTGGCTGTCACGCTGGATGAACTTGGCGACGCCTGGGACCAGGGACGTATCAACCTGACCATGCAAAGCACCTGGAACGGCCGCAAGGTCGGCATGTGTGATGCCGGGCCGGAGATGACTTTTCACTTCGGCCAGTTGATCGCCCACATCTGCAAGACGCGCAATGTGCGCGCCGGCTCCATCATCGGCTCGGGCACCGTCAGCAACAAGGGTGTCGAGGCCAAGGGCAAAACCGACTGGCCCAAGGGCTACAGCTGCATCGCCGAAAAACGCGCCATTGAAACCATCCAGGACGGCAAGCCGAGCACCGAGTTCATGAAGTTCGGCGACACCATCCGCATCGAGATGAAGGGCAAGGATGGCGAACTGGTGTTCGGCGCGATCGACCAGAAGATTGTTGCGGCCGCAGCGCTGAAATAAAGGGCAGCGGGCCCCTAGCCTGCAGCGCGGGTCTGGGTGATGAACAACTGGATGCCGCGCAGCAGCATCTCGACCGAAATCGCCACCAGGATCAGACCCATCAGGCGTTCAAAAGCCATCACCAGCCTGTCCCCCAGCACGCGCTGGATGCGCTCGGCCAGCACCAGCACCACGGCGCAGACCGCCATGGTCACGCACAGCGCGGCCACCCATTCCATGCGCCGCGCCGGCGCCTGCGAGACCAGCAGCAGCACCGTCGCCAGCGCCGACGGCCCGGCCAGCGCGGGAATCGCCAGCGGCACGATCAGCGGCTCGCCCTGCAAAGGCTCCGCCGCCGGGTGGTTTCCCGGAAAAATCATGCGCAGCGCGATCAGGAACAGGATCACCGCGCCGGCGATCTGCAGCGACAACTCGCTGAGGTTCATCACGCGCAGGAAACCGTCGCCGACAAACATGAAGGCCAGCAGCAACAGGAAGGCGATCAGCACCTCGCGCAGGATCACAAACGCGCGCCGCTCGGGCGCCACATTGCGCAGGGCGTTGGTAAAAATCGGGATGTTGCCCAACGGATCGGTGATCAGCAGCAGCAAAATCGTCGCCGACACAAAGGTGTAGGTCATGCCGCGTAAACCGATTCCAGGTCGCGGAAGCCCTTGATCTCCAGCGGGTTGCCGAAGGGGTCGCAGAAAAACATGGTCCACTGCTGGCCCGGCTGGCCTTCGAAGCGCACTTGCGGCGCAAACAGAAATTCGGTGTTGGCCGCTTGCAGGCGCTGTGCCATGGCCTGCCAGTCGGGCAGGGCCAGCACCAGCCCGAAATGCGGCATCGGCACCAGGGTGTCGCCGACATGGCCGGTGCGTTCGGTTTTGAAGGGCGTGCCCAGGTGCAGCGAGAGCTGGTGGCCCATGAAATCAAAATCAACCCAGGTGTCGGTACTGCGGCCTTCGGTGCAGCCCAGCACATCGCCATAAAAGCGGCGGGCCTGGTCGAGATCGGTGACGTTGAAGGCAAAGTGAAACAGGCTTTTCATGGCAGAAGCTTATCAAAGCCGCGCGCCTGCCGGGTGTGCAGGGCGATCCCTGATTCCCCGGGGCGGCGGGACGCGGCATGATGGGCGGCATGACACCCGACTACACCGCCTACACCACGCTTTCCATCACCCGCCGCGGCCCTTTGATAGAAGGCATCGGCTGCGTGCTCGACATCCAGATGAAAGCCCTCAACGGCAAGCTGCCCACCGCCGGCCATGCCGGCCACCGTGAGCTCGCGCAGATCTGGCGCGATGTGGGCAGCGATGACTCGGTGCGCTGCGCCGTGTTGCGCGGCGAGGGGCTGGGTTTCTCTGGTGGCGGCGATCTGTCACTGGTGCAGGACATGGCCGACGACTTTGAAACCCGCACCCGCGTCTGGAAAGAGGCACGCGACCTGGTTTACAACGTGATCAACTGCGACAAACCCATCGTCAGCGCCTTGCACGGGCCGGCGGTCGGCGCCGGGCTGGTGGCCGGGCTGCTGGCGGACATTTCGATTGCCGCGAAAAGCGCGAAGATTGTGGATGGCCACACCCGGCTCGGCGTGGCTGCCGGCGACCATGCCGCGATTGTCTGGCCCTTGTTGTGCGGCATGGCCAAAGCCAAGTATTACCTGATGCTGTGTGAACCGATCAGCGGCGAAGAGGCCGAACGTATTGGCCTGGTGTCGCTGGCGGTCGACGACGACGCGCTGTTGCCCAAGGCCTATGAGGTGGCGGACAGGCTGGCCAATGGCTCACAAACCGCAATCAGCTGGACCAAGTACGCGCTCAACAACTGGCTGCGCCAGGCCGGGCCGGCCTTCGACGCGTCGCTGGCGCTGGAATTCATGGGTTTTGCCGGCCCGGATGTGCGTGAGGGCGTCGCCAGCCTGCGCGAGCGGCGTCCGCCTTTGTATGGTTCCAAAACCTAGGCGCTATTAAATCAATAGCTGCTTGCGCATATTCGCTATCGGCTGGAGCACGATTTGGCTTGAAAATTTGCGGGGAACGCGACGAAGCCACCGGCTTTTGAAAAAACGGGTTGACGCACTGCCGCGACCCTGCACAATGAGACCATGAGGCACAGTGGCCGCTCCGGCCAAGACAGCTAAAAACCACCAGGAGACAGCCATGAGCAACGCAGACAACCCTTCTTTTGCCGGCTTTGGCAAGCTGGTTCCGGGCTTCGATTTTTTGCAGAACCTCGCCAAGCAGGCGGCCGGCAGCGCCAGCCAGAGCATCCCGCAACTGCCCAACCTCGGCAACTGGGTCGCGCCCACGCTCAATGTCGAGGAGCTCGACAAACGCATCGAGGAACTCAAGGCGGTGCAGTTCTGGCTGGACCAGAATGCGATGGCGCTGAAGGCCACCATCCAGGCGCTGGAGGTGCAGAAGATGACACTGGCCACGCTCAAGGGCATGAACTTCAACATGGGCGATGTGGCCAATGCCTTCAAGCTCAAGGTGGCTGACACGGTGGCCGGCGGGGTCCAGAAGGTTGCCGACAAGGCCAAGACATTTTCGGGTCTGGAGGTGCCGCCCACCAGTTATGACCAGGGCGGCAAGTCCGCGCCCAAAACCAGAGCCGCCAAAACGCCGGCGGCGGCAGCACCCGCCGGCGTGGTGGACCCGATGCAGTGGTGGGGCGCGCTGACGCAGCAGTTCCAGAACATCGCCACCACGGCCATGCAGGATGCGGCCAAAAAAACCGCGATGAGCGCCACCAAAAACATGGCCACCGGCCTGGCCAAGGATGCGATGAAAACCGCGACCGGCATGGCCACGGGGCTGGCCAAAGGCATGGCTGACTCGGCCGGCAAGACCGTGGCCAAGGGCGCCCGCTCGGCCATGAACACGGCGCTGCGCAGCGCCCAGGCCTGGCCCACGCCGGCCCCACCAGCGGGTGCTTCGCGAGCCAGGCCGAAAGGCAAGGCGCCGGCACGCAAGCCGGCCGCCGGCAAGACCGCCCGAAAACCGGCGCGCTGATGGGCGCGCCTTGATACGGTGAAAGGCATAGCCGGCGGCAGCGCCGATTTTTTGATTTTTTCGTCCAGGACCCCATGAAGCTTTTTCCCTACGGCCACGCCACCCATCCGCAATGGCGCATGGCGGCCGGTCTGGTGCTGGCCCAGTTGCGCGCCCACATGGCACTGCCCACCTATGTCAGCGCGCCAACCCTGGGGCTGCTTTACATCACTGACCACTATGCCGGCCAGGCGCAGGACATTCTGGATTTTCTGGGTGGCGAACTGCCCGAGATCGTCGACTGGGCCGGCACAGTGGGTATAGGCATTGCCTCCAACAACGTCGAATATTTCGACGAGCCCGCGCTGGCCGTCATGCTGTGCGGTCTGGCCAGTGACCAGTACCGTGTTTTCTCCGGCATCTCCCCCTTGCCACCGGCCAGCGCCACCCATTTCAAGGCGCATACCGCGCTGGTGCATGCCGATGCAGGCACGCCCGACCTGGCCGAGCTGATCGCTGAAATGGCCCAGCGCACCGGCAGCGGCTACGTCTTTGGCGGCCTGGCTTCCAGCCGCAGCGAGGTGGTGCAGTTCGCGCTCAGCGGCAATGGCAACGTCAAGGGCCACGGGGCTGCGGGCGGGGTGTTCAGCGGCGGCCTCAGCGGTGTGGCTTTTGCACAGGGCGCGGCGCTGATGTCTCGCGTGACCCAGGGCTGCCAGCCGATCTCCGGCGAGCATGAGATCACCGCCTGCGACGGCAATGTGGTCACTGCGCTGGACGGGCAGAGTGCGCTCGACGTGATGCTGGCCGACCTGCGCGTGACTTTGGAGCAGCCGCGCGACGCGCTGGAAAAGGTGCGCACCACACTGGTCGGCTTGCGCAATACCGACGCCGGCCTGCAGGACGGGCGCATCCACAGGCCGGGCCAGTTCGGCGCCGATGTGGTGGTGCGCCACATCATTGGCCTGGACCCGGCGCGCAGCGGCATCGCGATTGCCGACATGCCGGCCGTCGGCATGAAGCTGGCTTTCTGCGAGCGCAATGCCGAGGCCGCGCGTGCCGACCTGGTGCGGGTCTGCGCAGAAATCCGCGAGGAGCTGGAGCCCGAAGAACTCACGCTGGAAGTGGCCAGTGCCCTGAGCGGCTTGCACGCCGACGCCGCGCCGCACCCGGCACGCCGTATTGCCGGTGCAATTTACGTCAGCTGCTCGGGCCGCGGCGGCCCACATTTCGGTGCGCCCAGCGCCGAGCTGCAAATCGTGCGGCGCGCGCTGGGCGATGTGCCGCTGGTCGGCTTTTTTGCCGGCGGCGAGATTGCGCGCCACCACCTCTACGGCTACACCGGCGTGTTGACCGTGTTTACCGCAGCGGCCGGGTAGTTTTTTGAATTTTCGCGGGATCGTTTCATGAGCAAAGCTTTGCGTCTGTCCGAAAAATGGTTCCAGCGCGGCCTGTGGCTGGTGGCGCTGGTGTTTGCCGCTTTCCTGATCGGCCTGGGCGGTACTGTGGTGGGTGATCTGCCGCAGGTGGAAAGAACCCTGGGCATGGATGACTTCATCACGCAGCCCGCCGCGACGCAACTTCGCGACCGGCTCAAGGCGGACGAGCGCGCCGGGCGCGAAGCGCAGGACGCGCTGGAGCAGGCCCGGCTCAGGCACCGGGTGGCGCAGGCCAATTCACGCACGGCCAGCGAAACCTTCAGCAACTGGCTGGCCACGCGGCGCGCCACCGAGCGGGCTGAACAGGACCCGGAACTGCTGGAGCGTACGCGCGCGCTGGACGCGCTGAAAACCGCAGAGCGCCAGGCGCTGGCGGCCATGGAGGCCCAGCAGCAAAAGGCGCTGGACGCCAGCCAGGGCGCGGTGCGCACGCGTGACAGCCTGGCCGAACTTGAACGCGTTGCGCAGGACAAATGGCAGAGCGCCCAGCGCGCGCAGGAACTGCGCGTGTTCCTGTACCGGCTGGCGCTGACCCTGCCGCTGCTGGCGGCGGCAGGCTGGCTGTTTGTCAAAAAGCGCAAAAGCACTTACTGGCCTTTTGTCTGGGGCTTCATCCTGTTTGCGCTGTTTGCTTTTTTTGTCGAGCTCGTGCCCTACCTGCCAAGTTACGGCGGTTATGTGCGTTACATCGTCGGCATTGTGATCACGGTGCTGGTCGGACGGCAGGCGATTGTTTCGCTGAACCGTTACCTGGAAAAGCAGAAGCTGGCCGAGCAGTTGCCGGATGCGCAGCGCCGTGAGGAACTCAGTTACGACACCGCGCTGACGCGCCTGTCCAAAGGAGTTTGCCCCGGCTGCGAGCGCACGGTCGACTTGAAAAACACCACGATTGATTTTTGCCCGCATTGCGGCATTGGCCTGTTCGACCACTGCGGCGTCTGCAGTGCGCGCAAAAGCGCGTTTGCCAAGTTCTGCCATGTATGTGGCGCCAGGGGCGACCATCCGCCGGTGTCACCAGGCTTGACTGCAAGCGCCGGCTCGCCGGGCTGAAGACCGGCTGGCGGCCTACCCGTCTTGGCCCCTTGCGCCTACGGCGGCCGCCTGGCGCAGCGCGCAGAGTCGTCAAACCTCACTACAGGGTTTGAACCATGAAAACACATCTACGTCATCACGTCGCAGCCTTCTTTCTGCTGCTTCCCGCCACCACGGTTTTGCTGGCCCTGCCGGGCACGGCCCTGGCGCAGCCGGCAGCGCCGCAACTTCGCGCCTTGCAGGTCGCCAGTGACGACGGCCTGCGCGCTGGCGCCCAGCTCGACTTCACGGTGGAAGGCACGCCCCGGGGCCAGGTCAGCCTGACGGTGCGCGGCGTTCCGCGCACACTGGTCCTGAAGGAAACTGAACGCGGTGTGTACACCGGCAGTTATACCGTCAGGCGCCAGGACAAGATTGCGGAAAACAGCCCGATCCGCGCGACCCTGCGCCTGCGCAACCGCAGCACAGCCGCCAACTACAGCTTTCCGGCAGGTATCGCCAACACCGGCGTGGCGACTGCGCCCGCCCCGGCCGGTTTGAAGATAGACCGCTTCGCCGTGGCGCCTATCGACAAGCTCGAACCCGGCGCCGAGCTGCGCTTCACCTTGAACGGCATGGCCGGCGGTGTGGCCGAGTTTGACATCCCGGGTGTGGTCAGCAAGGTGCCCATGCGTGAAGTTCGCCCCGGTGTGTATGAGGGCTCTTACACCATACGCCGGCTCGACAATCTGGCGCCCTCGCGCCCTGTGGTGGCCACACTGCGCCAGGGCGACCGGGCCGTGACCTCCACCCTGACGCAAGCCCTGATCACCGACGCCAGGCCACCGGTGATCCGCAATATGTCCCCACGCGAGGGTGAGGTGGTGGTGCGCGGCGCCAACACGGCGGTCTCTGGCACGTTTGACGATGCCGGTGGTGTGGGTGTGGACCCGAAAAGTGTGCGCCTGATGCTGTCCGGCCGCAACGTTACGGCCGAGACCCAGATCACGCCGCAGTTTTTTACCTACCGCGCTGACTTGCCAGCAGGCCGCTACACCATGGACGTGACGGCCAGGGATCTGGCGGGTAACGCCGTGCGCCAGGCCTGGAATTTTGAGGTGGCACCCGCCGTGAGCGCAGCGCCGGCCACGGTGCTGCTGCAGGTCACCAGCCATGCCAACAATGCGTCGGTAGAAGGCAGCCCGGTGGTGGTGCGTGGGCGCACCGCGCCTGGCGCGATGGTGGACGTCAAGGTCGGCGCCGTGGGCACGCTGGCCGGCCTGTTTGGCATGAATCAGGATTTGCTGACACAGCGTGTGCAGGCCGATGGCAACGGCAACTTCTCGTTCAGCTTTGCGCCGCAGTTTCCGTTGCCCGGCACGCGTTACGAGGTGACGATGACGGCCGGCAAAGACGGCATGACGGCCACCGAGACCAAGCTGGTCTTGTTTCAGAAGCAGGGCTAAGCGCCCGGGCTGAGGTCAAAAAAGGCTCTGGCCCTCATGCAACAAGCGCAAGCAGCTATCAATTATGTAGCGCTTGCGGCCATTGATCGTCCGAAAAACGGGTAGCTCGGGTCGTTATAACCGTGGCTGGAGGCGTGTCCCGGCACCACCAGCGCGTTGA
>JAZKIE010000487.1:0-1569 GCA_040385025.1 Pseudomonadota bacterium
TGCGCGACGCGCTGGACCTGGTGGCCAAACGCCACCCCGGCGTGTTGCTGCGCTTCGGCGGCCACGCCATGGCGGCCGGCTGCACCATCAACGAGGAACAGTTCGAGGTCTTCGAGCAGGCGCTGCAGCAGGTGGCGCACGAGTGGCTGGATGCCGCGACGCTGACACGCCGGCTCGACACCGACGGCCCGCTGGCGCCGCAGTACCGGCGTGCCGACCTGGTGGACACGCTGCACAAGGAGGTCTGGGGCCAGGGTTTTGCGGCCCCGACCTTCAGCGAGGAAGTGGAGGTCGTGTCGCAGCGCCTGGTGGGTGAAAAACACCTGGCGCTCAAGCTCAAGCACCAGGGCCAGCCGGTGGACGGCATCTGGTTCGGCCACACCGAGTCACTGCCGGCACGCGTGAAGCTGGCTTTCCGCCTGGATGCGGACGAGTGGCAAGGCGTCAAACGGGTTCGGTTTCTGGTCGAGGCTGCCGAGTTTTAGCCGCTCGCAGTGTGGCGCTTGTCTGACGGCGCCTGGCAGGCGCTGCCTACAGCCAAAACCCGCCAGCCCCGCCATGATCTGGTCTCAGAAGGCAAGCCGCCCGGGCGCGCCAGCTATAACTCCAGAGGACACCATGAACACCATCATCTATATCGTCGGCCTTGTCGTCATCATCGGCTTCATCCTGTCGTACTTCGGCTTTCGCTGAAATTCAAGCCTTCAAGCATTTAGGCCCCCAGGCCATACGGGATGTGCGCAAGCAGCTATTTATTTCATAGCAAATACGGTCTCGATTCCAGACTCAGGTGAGGATCGAATACTCGCCGCCGCGCTCGATGGCGCGCTGGTAGGCCGGGCGCGCATGGATACGCTGCAGGAAATTCATCAGCCGCGGCCGGCTCGCATCCAGCCCGCCACGCGCTGCTGCCGCCTCCAGCGGAAAACTCAGCTGGATGTCGGCGCCGCTGAATTCATCACCGGCAAACCAGGCACTTTTTCCGAGTTCGCCTTCGAGGTAATCGAGGTGCTGCGTGATCTGAGGCTCGATGAAACTGCTTTTGGCCTTGCCGCTGATGGCTTTGGCTATCGGTTTCACAAAAAACGGCATCGGTGCTTTTTCAATCTTGTCGAACACCAGCTTGAGCAGCAGCGGTGACATCGCCGAGCCCTCCGCATAGTGCAGCCAGTAGGTGTAGCGCAGGCGATCCGGCGTGTCCGGCGCCGGCGCCAGCCGACCCGCGCCATAACGGTTGATGAGGTAGTCCACAATCGCGCCCGACTCGGCGATGGTCAGATCACCATCGGTGATCACCGGCGACTTTCCCAGCGGATGCACGGCGCGCAGGGATGCCGGCGCCAGCATGGTTTTGGGATTGCGCTCGTAACGCTTGATGTCGTAGTCCAGCCCCAGCTCTTCCAGCAGCCAGAGAATGCGTTGCGAACGGGAATGGTTGAGGTGGTGCACGGTGATCATGAAATATCCAGTCAGGGTTGGCAGCAAACGAGTTGACATGGTAGCGCCATGGCGCGGGGGCGGTCCACTCGGGCAGCCCCGGCCAGCAGACGCTGGCAAGCCCCAGCACCC
>JAZKIE010000488.1:0-3665 GCA_040385025.1 Pseudomonadota bacterium
ATTACTTCAGCAATCCTTCGTGCCGCATGGCCGCTTGCACTGCGGGCCGCGCCGCCATGCGTTCGCGAAAAGCGGTGATGTTGGCAAAACCACTGATGTCCACGCCCACGCGTGGCGCCCAGTTGGTTACCGTGAACAGGTAGGGGTCGGCGACGCTGAAGCTCTCGCCCATCAGGTAGGCCTTGCCGGCGAGCTGGCCGTCCACCCATTTCAGGCGCGACATCAGCTTGTCGATCACCAGCGGTTTGTACTCGGCCGGTGTGGCCGGATTGAACAGCGGGCTGAACCCCTTGTGCAATTCAGTCCCAATGAAGTTGAGCCAGGACTGTAGCTGCGCGCGGGCCACGGTGCCGTTGGGCGGCGCGAGTTTTTTATCGGGCACCTGGTCGGCGATGTATTGAACGATGGCCGGGCCTTCGGCAATGCGGGTGCCATCGTCAAGTTCCAGCAGCGGCACGTAACCGAGCGGGTTGATGGTGTAGTAGTCGGTGCCGTCGTCGAGCTGGTGGGTTTTGGTCGGCGCGGCCACATGCTGGAATGTCAGGCCCGACTCATGCAGCGTGATGTGCGGCGACAGCGAGCAGGCGCCGGGGGAGTAATAAAGCTTCATGGGGTTTCCTTGCAGAGTCAGGGGTGACAGCGAAGACAGGGTTCGCTGAGGCCTGTCGATGCTAGCGCGCGCCGGCTTTTTTTGCTGGGCGGCGCAGGCCACGGGGTTCGGCACGCGCTGTTTTACAAGCCAAATCAGCCTCTGGCCCATACCCTTCAAGCGTGAACAGCTATCAAAACAGGAGTAAGGACAGGCCATCTGGCCTTGTCCTACAGGGCCACGCGCGGCACGCTGATTTGGCCCCAACGAAGTGCCGCCTAACATCACATCATTGTTTTCACGGGCGCCATGCGCCTTACCAGGAGAGTTGAGATGCTGAAGTACGCCATTATTTTTGCGATTATTTCCTTGATTGCCGGAGCCTTGGGCTTTGGCGGTATTGCGGCAGGTTCTGCGGGCATCGCGAAGATCCTGTTCGGCCTGTTCCTGATCCTGGCGGTCATTTTTGTGGTGTTGGCTGCGCTGGGCGTGGGCGCTGTGAAAAAGGCCCTCAAGTAAATGCAGAACACGCTTGACTGGCCGCAGGGTGTGACGCCTCCAACTGAAAAACCTGAGCCGAAAGCCGACACCGGGACAGCGATGTCCCGGGGCAGCGCGCAGCGCGCCAGTGTCGCGCAGTTGTTGCTGGTCGCCCGCCTGAAAGCACGCAACCGGCGCGACCTGGCGGTGGATACGCTGGAGCGCGGCGCCCACGTGATGTGGGTGACCTGCAAGAGCTGGTTTTCCTCCGGCGGCTCAGCCAAAAATTTAGATCCCAACAAAGAGAACGATGCACACCGCGACCATTGACTGCCTGCTTGACTACGATGTGGCCAGCCCTACCCATTTCCTCTTCAACATCGAGGCGGCTTTCCACGACAGCCACAAGGTGCTCGAAGAGCGCCTGAGCGTGACGCCCAGCGTCAAGGTCCGGCATTTCTGCGACGAGCGCAATGGCAACCGGTTTTTCCGGCTCGATGCGCCGCGCGGCCTGCTGTCTGTCAACTACCACGCACAGGTCGAGCTGCACCATGCGCCGGTGCCGCTGCACCTGGACGAGGTGCCGGTGACGGCGGTGCCCGACGACGCCATGCGGTTTTTGATGCCCAGCCGTTACTGCGAGTCCGACATCATGAGCCGCGCCGCCCAGCAACTGTTCGGCCACCTGCCGCTGGGGCTGTCACGCGTGCGGGCCATCGAAAGCTGGATCCACGACTCCATCCACTACCTGCCCGGTTTCAGCAATTCAACCACCACCGCGCAGGAGGTGTTTGTGCAACGCGCCGGCGTCTGCCGCGACTTTGCGCACCTCGGCATCACGCTGTGCCGCGCGCTGAACATCCCGGCGCGGCTGGTCGTGGGTTATGTTTATTTCGAGGAACCGCCGCAGGACTTTCACGCGGTGTTCGAAGCCTGGCTGGACGGGCGCTGGGTGATGTTTGATGCCACACGTATGGCGCCAATCGACCGGCTGGTGCGCATAGGCACCGGGCGCGATGCCAAGGACGTGGCTTTTGCAACGATTTTTGGCGGCGTCACCATGCTGCGCAAGGAGCTGACCATCGAGCAGGGGGACATTCGTCCTGGCGAGGCCTTTTCCTCGCAGCCTGCGGTGCTGACGGCCTGAGCTGGAAAGCGCAGCGCTCGCACGCTGCAACACCAGTCTTCAGGTGAGCCGCCGCTCGCTGCTCACGACTGGTAGCTGTCGTCCAGCCGGTCCAGCTTGCGTATCAGCGAAGGCCAGACAAAAGCGCCGCCCAGGCCGCCGGTCTGCACCCGCATGGCTTCGGCCACCCCCTTGACGATCAGCGGATTCACCGGGATCAGTTCGCCGCCGGCCTGGGCATCAAGCTGGATACGGCAGGTGTTCTCAAAGGTGTACATGCTCAGAAAGGCGTCGGCCACTGTTTTGCCGACCACCAGCAGGCCGTGATTGCGCAGCATCAAAAAGTTGGCTGTGCCGAGGTCGGCCTGCAGCCGCGGTTTCTCGTCGTCACGGAAGGCCACGCCCTCATAGTCGTGATAGGCCAGCGAGCCCAGCACAAAGGTCGATTGCTGGCTGATGGCCAGCACGCCGCACTTCTGTGCACTTACCGCGACGCCGGCGCGTGTGTGGGTGTGCATCACGCAGCCCGCATCCGCGCGTGCTTCGTGCACCGCGCTGTGGATCACAAAGCCGGCCGGGTTCACCGGGAAGGGCGAGTCAATCACCTTGTTGCACTTTTCGTCGACCTTGACCAGGCTGGAGGCTGTGATCTCGTCAAACATCAGGCCATAGGGATTGATCAGGAAATGATGGGCGCCGGCGCCGCTGACCGACTCGGGCAGCTTGGCGCTGATGTGGGTGAACACCAGGTCGCTCCAGCCGTACAGCGCGGCGAGCCGGTAACAGGCAGCGAGCTCGCAGCGCAGCTGCCACTCTTCAGCGCTGACGACTTCTTTCAATGAGGGGATGTGCATGGCGTGTCTCCGTGGATAAAGTCGGATGATTGTCTGCTATGAAATCAGGAGCTGCTGACGCTCAAGGGACAGGGGCTGGAGGCCGATTTGAGCCTGAGTGTCAGTGCTGGAGCGGCGCGGCCGCTGCGCCCGGCGCCGAGGCCTGGCGGAAGGCGCTGGGGCTTTGCCCGGTGTGTTCGCGGAACACGCGGCTGAAGTGCGAGAGGTTGTTGAAACCCCAGGACAGCGCGATGCCGGTGATGGCGCGCGACTGCGGCCCGGTCTGCTGGATCTCGCGGATGCAGGCCTGCAAGCGCAGCCGCAGGATGTAGCTGGCCAGCGTATCGTCTTCGCCGGCAAAGGCGTTGTGCAGGTGCCGCTTGCTGCAATTGAGCGCTTGCGCGATCTGCTCGATGGACAGCGCCGGGTCGCGCAGGTTGACGGCGACGTAGGCGCGGATGCGGTCTTTCAGCGCCTCGCGTTGTGTCAACGCCGTGCTTTGTCCGGCCAGCTCGATCAGCGACAGCCGCACCAGTTGCGCGATCAGCTCGCCTGCGCCCTGGGCGGCTGCGGCACTCATGTTGGGCAGCTCCTGGTAGGTGCTGCGCATCGTGGTCAGCGCCACGCGCGAGATGCC
>JAZKIE010000488.1:3765-7242 GCA_040385025.1 Pseudomonadota bacterium
TTCCACTGCCCGCCGGGCGCCTACAACGAGGAGACATCATGGTCCAGCCATCCAGACGCACATTGATCCAGGGTGCCGCCGCTGCCGTCGGCGCGGCCGCTTTTGCCCCGCAACTGTTGGCCCAGGCCGCGCCTGTGCGTGTCGGTTACGCGATGTCGCGCACCGGCCCGTGGACAGGTGGCGCGCAGGTCAGCCAGGAACCCAATTACCTGTTGTGGGCCGAACAGCAAAACGCCGCCGGCGGCATCGACGTCAAGGGCGTGCGCCGCCAGATCGAGCTGATCAGCTCCGACGACCGCAGCGACACCGAGACCGTGGTGCGCACCTACGAAAAGCTGATGGGCAGCGACAAGGTGGACCTGGTGCTGCCGCCCTGGGGCAGCAATGCCAACTTCGCGGTCGCCCCGCTGGCCAACCGCTTCGGTTATCCCTTCCTGGCGCCCACGGCGCTGTCGCGGCGGCTGGTGGAAATGAAGCTGCCCTACTTCTTCCTGCTGCTGCAGCAACCGGCGCCCATGACCAATGCGCTGGTCGACATGCTCAAGGCCAACGGCTGCAAGACCCTGGCCTGCATTTATGTGGACGACCTGTTCGGCCTGGAAAACTACTCGGCCCTGAAGGTGGCGCTGCAGGGCAGCGGCATCCAGCTGGTGGAGGACAAGAGCTACCCGGCCGGCGTGAAGGACCTGTCGCCGGTGCTGCGATCGATCAAGGACAAGAACCCCGATGCCTTCGTCGGCTTCACCTATCCGCCTGACACCATCCTGGCCAGCAAGCAGGCCAAGGAAGTCGGCCTGAACCCGAAGTTCTTCTACGCCTCGGTAGGCACCGCCTTCCAGCTTTACCGCAACGTGATGACGGCGCCGGGCGCGGAGGGCGTGCTGGGCATGGGTTCGTGGAACAGCAAGACCAGCGCGGGCGCCAAGGCGTACTTTGATGCGCATACCAAAAAGTTTGCGGGCAAGGAACCCGACCGCTGGGCCAGCGGCGCCTGCTGGGCCGGGCTGGAAATCCTCACCACGGCGGTCGGCAAGGCCGGGCTGGACCGCAAGGCGATCCGCGACTATGTGGCGGGCACCACGCACAAGACCATCATGGGCGACATCAAGTTCGTCGGCAGCGAGAACGTCGGCACGCCGGGCACCGTGAGCCAGTGGCAAAACGGCGAGTTCGAGGTGGTGTGGCCGCAGAAGGTCGCCACGGCCAAGCTCAATACGAACAAGCCGGTCTGGAAGTAAAAAGGCTTGCCCACCAAGCGCCTTCGGCGCTTCCCCCTCGAGGGGGTGACACCTGCGGCCCGGCAAGGCCGGTTCCGCGGTGTCCCTGAAATAAACCCATGTCCATCTCTGCCTGGTTAGAACTGCTCGCCTCCGGTCTCATCACCGGCGGCATCTATGCGCTCGTTGCGCTGGGGCTCAACCTCCAGTACGGCCTGATGCGCATCCTGAACATCGCCCATGGTGAGTTCCTCATGGTGGGCGCCTACCTGACCTGGATGGCGCACACCACGCTGGGGCTGTCACCGCTGTGGATGGTGCCGGTGTCCTTCGCCATCCTGATGGCGCTGGGGCTGGCCATTCACTGGCTGTGCTTCCGGCGGCTGACTGCCACCTCGCCCAATCTCGACATCTTCGAGGCGCGCGGCCTGATGGTGGCTTTCGGCCTGATGTTTCTGGTGCAGAACTTCGCCTCCTTCATGTGGGGCGGCGAGTTGCGCGGCTACGACTACCTGGCCGAGCCGGTGAAAATCGGGCAGGCCCAGTTTGCCGGCAACAAGCTGCTGGTGTTTGCGCTGGCGCTGGTGTTTGCCGGCGCGCTCATCGTGTTGCTGCGCATGACCTTGCTGGGCAAGGGTGTGCGTGCGCTGATGCAGTCGCCTGTCGGCGCGCAACTGGTCGGCATCGACACCAAACGCCTGCACCCCGTGATGTTCGGCATCGGCCTGGGCCTGTCGGGCGTGGCAGGTGCGCTGCTGTCGATGGCCTACACCATCTCGCCGTCCATGGGCGAGCCCTACACCGTCACGGCGCTGATCGTCATCACCCTCGGAGGCTTTGGCAGCATGGGTGGCGCGCTGGCTGGCGGCCTGCTGCTGGGTGTCATCGAGGCGCTGGGCATGCACTTCACCAACCCATCGCTCAAGGCCCTGCTGTCTTATGTGGTGTTCATCGCGGTGTTGCTGCTGCGTCCACGGGGACTGTTTTCGAAATGACCGACCGCCAAATTCTTGTTCGTGATCTGCTCGTGCTGTTCGGCCTGACGGGCTGGGCGCTGACGTTGCCTTACTTCGGCAGCGAGTTCGTGGTCTCGATGGCATTGACCTGCCTGATGTATGTCGCGCTGTCGTCGAGCTGGGGCCTGTTTTGCGGCAGCACCCGCTACCTGTCGCTGGCGACCTCCGCCTTCTTTGGCATCGGCGCCTATACCAGCGCCGTTGCGCTCGAGCACATGTCCTGGCTGGCCTCCATTGCGCTGGGCTGCGGCATTGCCACCGTGGTAGCCGTGGTCATGGGCGCGGCGGTGCTGCACTTGCGCGGCACGTACTTCGCGGTGCTGACTTTCGGCATGACCGAGCTGATCCGCCACGCCGTGACCTATTTTGAAAAGCAGGTCACCGGCACCGTGGGCCGGGTGCTCAGCGTGGTGCCCGAGCGCGACACCATCTACCTCACTGTGCTGGGGCTGGCGGTCGGTACGGTGGCGCTGTCTATCTTTGTGCGGCGCACCCGTTTCGGCCTGGCACTGATGGGCATAGGCGCGGACGAGCAGCGCGCCCAGACCCTGGGGGTGGACACGCGGCTGGTGAAGATCGCCGGCTTTGCGATGACCGCCGCCGTGGCGGGCGCTGTGGGTGCGGCCATGTCAGTGCGCTGGACCTACATCGACCCGCACACCGTGTTCAACCCCTTCATTGGTTTCCAGACGGTGCTGATTGCGCTGATCGGCGGCGCCATGACCTTGTGGGGACCGCTGATTGCGGCCATCGTGTTCAGCGTGCTGGCCGAGACGCTGCGGCTGCAGGCGCCGCAGGTCTACATGATGGCGCTGGGCCTGCTGTTGATACTGTCGGTGCTGTATTTGCCGGGCGGCCTGGCCTCGCTGCGCTGGGGGACTTTCCGCAACTGGTGGACCGATGCGCGCGCCGAATGGAAGCAGCGGCGTTACGAACTCAGCGGCGACAAGGCGCGCGACAAGCAGCGTGCGAAGGAGCGCCGTGTTGTCTGAAAACAGGACCCCCACGCTTGTCGCTTCGCGTACGGCACTGCCCCCCGAGGGGGCCGTGAACGCCTCGGGGCGGCCCAGCGGCGTTCTGCCGCTGCCGCTTCTCGAAGCCCGCGACGTCACGGTGCGCTTCGGCGGCCTGGTGGCCGTCGATGCGGTCAACGCCAGCTTTCGCGCCGGCGAGCTGGTGGGCATCATCGGCCCCAACGGCGCCGGCAAGACCACTTTTTTCAACGCCCTGACCGGTGTCACGCC
>JAZKIE010000489.1:0-1933 GCA_040385025.1 Pseudomonadota bacterium
AGAACAGCGCGCTTTCATGGCCCGCGCGGTGCAGCCAGTAGTAACAGAAGTCGTAGAACACCAGCGCGATCAGCCAGCCGTACCAGGTGGTCCAGAACTCGGCGTTCGGGTAAAGCGCCACGCTGGAATAAATCGTCGTGTATATCCCAATGCGAAACAAATGTGTGAAGACAGCGCTGACCTCGCTCAACATGCCCAGGCTGATGCTACTGACGGCATCGTTCAGGCGGTAGGTGTTGCGGCCTTTGGCATAACCCCAGGCGAACTCGATGGCAATCAGCAGCAAAAAAACAGGGGTGGCCAGGACGATGACCTGGCTTGGCGAAAGATTCATGCCGCCATTTTGGCGGGGATCAGGTCAGCGCGCCTCTGGCATCAACCCTGATGATCTGTTCCACCTTGCCGTGCTGCAGGCCGCCGCGCACACCGAGCAGGTGATCGTGCAGGTTGACGGTCGGGTCGCAATGGCCGGGAATCAGCCAGACGGTCTCGCCGAGGGCCGGCAGCACCGCGCCGCGCAGGATGCCGTGTTCGTCGCCGCCGTTGGCATAGTCCAGTGCGAGGCCGTGTACGGCCGGCAGGCCGGAATCAATCGCATGGCTTTTGTGGCCGGCGTCCACCACCGCATGGTCGTCGCAGCGACTGATGACCTGGCTTTTGACAAATAGCGCATGCTCAAAAGACGGCTGGGCCGGGTCGCGCTCATTGCTCGCGTAATCGCGGTCCATGAACAGGTAGGAGCCGGCCTGCAGTTCGCCATACACGCCGCTGGCGGCTTCCAGCGAGAAGGTGCCGGTGCCGGCGCCGGTGACCAGCGGCACTTCGAAACCCGCTGCCAGCAGCGCCGCCTTCGTCGCCTGCACATGGGCGATGACCTGGGCGATGCCTGCATGCCGTTCGGCCACGCTGCGGAAATGCTGGGCGCGGCCATGGTAGGCCTGTAGTCCGCCGAACTGCAGCGCGGCGTGCTGGGCCATCTCGGCGGCCAGCGGCACGGCGGCGGCGCCTGGCGCCAGACCGCAGCGGCCGTGGCCGACATCGATCTCGATGAAGACACGGATGAGCTTGTGCTGTCCGCGCGCGGCATGGGCCAGCCGCTGCAGGCCTTCGAGGCTGTCGACCGCAATCGCCAGTTGCCCGCCCAGCGCTTCGAGTTCGCGCGCCAGCGCCACCACGCGCTTGAGTTTGAAGGGCGAGACCACCTCGTTGCTGATGTAGATGTTGTTGACGCCCAGCGCAGCCAGTGCTTCGGCTTCCGAGGTTTTTTGCACACAGACACCGACCGCGCCGTGGGCCATCTGCAGCTTGGCCAGGGTGGCGCTTTTGTGCATCTTGGCATGAGGCCGCAGCTTGACGCCGTGTTTCGCCGCAAAGGCCGCCATGGCGTCCAGGTTGCGCTCCATCGCGTCCAGATCAATCACCAGCGCCGGGGTGTCGATGTCGGCCGCGGGGCGGCCCAGAAGGTCAGACAGCAAATACATCAGGTGCTCGTTTCGTCCAGGGGGTTGGCATCGGGCTCAACCTCCAGATGCTGTGTGTCGGCCCAGCCGACCAGGGTGAAGCCGTCGGGTGTCCAGAGCAGGCGGTTGATGGCCGCGTTGCCGAGGGCCCAGGTGCGCGGCGCCTGCAGTTCCAGCCGCGTCGCGGCACGGTAAAGCACATCGAGTACGCCGCCGTGGCCGACCATCACGATCAGTTCACCCGGATGCTGGGCGGCGAGAAGCTGCGCGGTGCCGACGACACGTTCGCGCAATTGCTTGAGCGACTCGCCGCCGCTGGGGGCAAAGTCCGGATCACGCGTGCGCCAGCGCATCGCCTGCTCGGGCAAGGCGGTTTCAATGTCGGCAAAGGTCCTGCCCTGAAACTCGCCGAAATGCCGCTCCCGCAGGCCGGGCTCTGGCGTCACCGGCACACCGGTGGCGCGGCTGACATG
>JAZKIE010000490.1:0-5425 GCA_040385025.1 Pseudomonadota bacterium
GCAGCAGCGGGATCTCGACTGCCGCGCCAATTTGCGCGCCGTACTGCGTCCAGAATGACAAAGGCACCAATTGCATGTTGCGCAAAATGGGAAATACCGACCCGGCCAGTACCGCGGAGATGCCCGCGAGGATCCACAGGCCGACACGCGGAATGCGCCAGGCGTACCAGAGCGCCACCCCCAGGAACACCACAAAACTGGCGATGTAGTAGGGGCCTGAGAAGGCAAAAAACGGATCCCGCCCGAAAAATACAAAACACAAACCCAGCACGCTGCCCACCGCTGCCATGACCAGCATCAGCCTGCTGACCCAGCGGGCGCCGCGTTCGACCACCAGCTCACGCATGAACAGGTGGCCCAGCGCAGCACCGGCCATCGGCAGCACATTCGATGCGGCGTCGTTCCACCACGGGTTGCGTGGCCAGAAATACTCGCCAGCCAGACCGGTCAGTGACATCTGCCCGACGGCGATGACAGCAACGTAGGCGGCGTAGTAGGAGTGAATCGAGTCGCGCCAGGTCCAGGCGTTGACGACGCAAAGCAGGATCACCAGGCCTACCAGCCCCATGTAGGCGCCCAGCAGCAAATGCCAGCGTTTGCTGGACTCCTGGAAATCGCGCGTGCTCCAGACGGTCCAGCGCACATTGATGGGGTGGCTGTGCTGCACCCGCAGGTAGGTGGGGCGCAACTCGTCGGGCTGCTGCACAAACTCAAAAGCCGGGTGCAGGTAGCGCAGCGGCCAGTCGGCCACCGCAATCGAATCCCCCGATTGTTCAAGGTGCCAGCCGCCAGCGGCCAGCGGCCGGTAAAAATTTACCCGGTTCATGCCGGGGTGCGGCAGCGCCAGCACACGCAAGGTGGGCACGTTCACGGCAGGCAAGGTGACCTGGTACCAGATGGACGTCACGCCGCCTGTTGGCATGATGCGGTCCGCCTGGCTGGGCGAGGCTTCGCCGCGCTCGAAACGCTGCCAGATTTCCTCAGGCGTCTGCTGCCCCGTGGGATCAATCAGAACCGCGCCGCCGCCCTGCTGACCCAGCCAATGTTCGCTGGTGTCCGCCTGTGCGTGCGAGGCCGAAGCCGGCGCGGACAGCAGCGCCACCAGAAGCAGAACCAGGCGCGGGCGCCAAGGACCAGGCGCGCTTTCGCTGACCGCAGGACGACAGGAAAACAGGCTCAAACAGTTGAGAAAAAGTGACATGAAATGCGAGGCAGCGGCTTTAGAGCCTGTTCACGACCTACAGGGGGCCGCGTTGGGACGCAATCGGGATGAGTTGCTCGCCAACATCACGCAGCATGGGCTAATGCCCATGCAAGGGATTTGGTGGGCATATCGCCCGATTTCGTCCCAACCCGCAGGGCAAGTGGATTTTCGGGCGGCCTGCGGCGTTGCAACATCAGCCAAGGCGCAAGCCTTGGCCTGGATGTTGCGTCTTGCATTCCATCCCGAATATCCATTTGCGCGACCCCCTGTAGATCGTGAACAGGCTCTAAGATAGCCATCGACAGTTTTTTGAATCCGGCTTGCAAGTCCAGCCCATACTGCACTTTACCAAGTGGCTTGCCGCCTGACCATCCCACATTTGCAGGATGCAGGGCTCAGACAATCTGGATTTTCCGATGAATCTGCCTGCTTACCTCGCCCCCTTTCGCCCACGCATCTTCTCCGCCCTGAACGGCTACACGCGCGAACGTTTCGGCAAGGACCTGGGCGCCGGCCTGACGGTCGGCATCGTGGCGCTTCCCTTGGCCATGGCGTTTGCCATTGCCTCGGGCCTGTCGCCGCAGGCCGGTATCTGGACCGCCATCATTGCCGGCGGCCTGATCGCCCTGCTGGGCGGCTCGGCGGTGCAAATCGGCGGACCGGCAGGCGCCTTCATCGTGATCGTCTACGGCATTATCGAGCGTTATGGCCTGCCGAATCTGCTGATTTCTACCGCCTGCGCCGGCGTCATCCTGTTTTTGCTGGGCCTGCTCAAGATGGGCACGCTGGTGCGTTATGTGCCGGTCAGCATCGTGGTCGGGTTCACCAACGGCATCGCCGTGCTGATCGCGCTGTCCCAACTCAAGGAATTGCTGGGCTTGGATATCGCCAAAATGCCGGCCGATTTTTTCTCGCAGATCAAGGCCATCAGCCTGAACATCGGCTCCTTCAACGCCTACGCATTGGGCCTTGGGCTGGTGTGTTTTCTGGGACTGATCCTGTGGCCCAAGCTGTTCGCGCCACGCGACGCGGCCGGCAAGGGCCTGGCAGCGCGGCTGGTCAAGGTGGTGCAGGCCGTGGAGGGGGTGCAATTGCTGCGCGCCACCCGCGCGGCGTCGCGCGTGCCGGGGCCCATCGTCGCGCTGGTCACGCTGACCGCGTTTGCCTTTTTCCTGGACCTGCCGGTCGAGACCATAGGCTCGCGCTTCGGCGGCATTCCGCGCGCGCTGCCGCCGTTTGCGCTGCCGGACTTTTCATGGGACACGGTGCGCCTGCTGTTTGCGCCTACGCTGACGATTGCCATGCTGGGCGCGGTGGAGTCGCTGCTGTGCGCGCGCGTGGCCGACCAGCTCTCGGGCTTGCCCAAACACGACCCGAACCAGGAACTCATGGCTCAGGGCGTGGCCAATTTTGTCGTGCCTTTTTTCGGCGGCATGCCGGCCACCGGCACGATTGCCCGCACTGTGACCAATGTGCGCTCCGGCGCCAGCTCGCCGGTCGCCGGGCTGGTGCATGCGCTGATGCTGGTGCTGATTGTGCTGGCGGCCGCGCCGCTGGCCGTGCATGTGCCGCTGGCGGTGCTGGCCGGCATCCTGCTGTATGTGGCCTGGAACATGGGCGAGTGGCACGAGTTTGTGCAGATGCGCCAGTACAGCAACCACTACCGCCTGCTGATGCTGGGCACTTTTTTTCTGACGGTGGTGTTCGACCTCACGGTAGCGCTGCAGGTTGGGCTGCTGCTGGCCTGCGTGCTGTTTGTGCGGCGCATGAGCACCTTGTTCCAGGTGGTGGAAACCGCGCGAAGCGACGAGTCGATTTGCTTCCAGCTCTACGGCTCGCTGTTTTTCGGCGCAGTCGCCAAGATCGACCCCATCCTGTCAGCGGTCGAAAGCGCGCCGCGTGGCCTGCTGGTTCGGCTCGACGCACAGTCGCTGCAGTCGCTGGACGCCTCGGGGCTGGATGTGCTGGGGCAGCTGCACAAGGCCATCGTGTTGCGCGAAGGCAAGCTGGTGATTTCCGGCCTGAATGCCCAGCCGCGCCGCGTGATGGAGCGTTCAGGCTTTCTGGCCAAGATAGAAGAATCCTGAATTTGCTATCAAAAACAGAGCTGCCTGCGCATGTTCAGCAAGGGCTGAAGGCCGATTTAGCTCTTGACTTACTCGCTGCAGACCGTGTCAGCTCACGTTGCCGTTGACACCGGGCTGGCTTTCGTCAGGCACCGATCCGGTGCGCACCACCTTCAGGTCGCTGTCGAATTCGACCCGGAAGATCCGCGGCGCATTCGGCCCGTCGCTGTAGCGCCATTCGTAGTGCGTCTCGCGTTTGAGCGCCATCGGCGTCACCTTCATGGGCTTGCCGAGCATCTTGCGCACCTGCTCCATGGGCATGCCGGGCAGCACCAGCGCGAAGTTCTGCGCGGTCAGGACCTGGCGCAGCGCGCTCATTTTTCCATCGGCGCCAATCGTGATCATGTAGTTGACCTGGCCCTGGGGCTGGCGGTTGTACTCGAGGGTTCGAGCGCCGGGCTGGGCTGCTGCGCCAGGAAACGGGTTGCCGGCCAGGTCGGCGGCGCTCCAGATCTTTTCAGGCTCGCCGAACTTCGTGCGCACGTCAGCCTCGGTGGCCACGCCCTCTTCCAGTTCAGCAATGCGCTGGGGGTCACACCCCACCAGGCCCAGCAGCGCCGACAACAATCCCATGGTCAGGAGAGCCCTTGTGAAACGCAGGGATGCCGGCACCGCTTTCCCCTGGAAAGCAAAAAAAGGCAGGTGCATGGCGGTCCCCGGTAAAATCAGCCAACTTCAGCTTCAGGCAGTTTAATCCCATGTCCATCTTCGCCCGGCCGCACTACACCTCGGAAGTCACCAGCTTCATCGAAGAACTCAAGGCCAACAAGCCCACGCTGGAGGCCGAGCAGCGCCAGGGACGTGCCATCTGGTGGGACAAGAAGCTGGACCTGTCGGAGCAGGCCGACTACCTGGACGCCGCCGTGCCGCAGCAGCCCTATGTTTACGGCACCAGCGGCCATCCGAACAGCAAGTAGGCCTTGATTCATGGTCAACACGGCCTCCGGCCCCCGCTGGACGGGAGCAAGTAGCTATTGTTTTTATAGCTACTGAGACCCCGGCCACCACCCGCCATGTCCAGCATCACCGAACTTCCACCTTCCCCGTCCGAGCCCGGCCAGCCCACTGGCGTGCTGGCGCTACCCGGCATGCCGGGCGTGATCGACCAAGTGGCGCTGGCCAGGCTGTATGGCGAGCCGCTGTTTGCGATGCCGCAGGACCTGTACATCCCGCCCGACGCCCTGCAGGTCTTCCTGGAAGCCTTCGAAGGCCCGCTGGACCTGCTGCTGTACCTGATCCGCAAGCAGAACTTCAACATTCTCGATATCCCGATGGCGGCGGTCACGCGCCAGTACCTGGTCTATGTCGATGAAATCCGCGCCACCAACCTGGAGCTGGCCGCTGAATACCTCTTGATGGCGGCCATGCTGATCGAGATCAAGTCGCGCATGTTGCTGCCACCAAAAAAGGTCGCCGGCGGCCAGGAAGCGGAAGACCCGCGCGCCGAGCTGGTGCGCCGCCTGCTGGAGTACGAGCAGATCAAGCTGGCCGCGCACAAACTCAACGACATCCCGCAGTACGGCCGCGACTTCCTGCGCGCCCAGGTTTATGTCGAGCAGGCGCTGCAGCCGCGTTTCCCGGATGTCACCGTGGTGGATTTGCAGGAGGCCTGGCGCGACATCGTCAAGCGTGCCAGGCTGGTCCAGCACCATGTGATCAGTCGGGAAGAACTCTCGGTGCGTGAGCATATGAGCATCGTGCTGCGCAAGCTGCAGGGCCAGAAGTTTGTCGAGTTCGAACACCTGTTCGACCCGGTGCGCGGCATGCCGGTGCTGGTCGTCACCTTCATCGCCTTGCTCGAACTGTCCAAGGAAGGCCTGATCGACGTGACCCAGGCCGAGGCCTACGCGCCGATTTACGTGCGCCTGGCTTACACACCAGCCTGAACCGATGCCTGGCCATTCGGGCCGGCTGACAATCGCGCGATATGAGCTGGCAGGGCCCGCAGGAGTCCACCAACGACAAAAATTGAAATATTCATCAATATTATCAATAATACTGATTGGTATTTAAAATTATGATTTTAGTTATTTAATCACTGACTATCGGCGCACCCTCCTACATTTTTTAACAAAACTGACAGACATGATGGCTT
>JAZKIE010000491.1:0-2410 GCA_040385025.1 Pseudomonadota bacterium
CCGTCGTACTGGCTGATGCGGTTGAAGGCGGCAACCGACAGCGCGAATTTGGTGCTGTCCTTGAGTTTGCCGTCAGCCTTGAGTTCATCGAGCACGCCGGCGTATTGCGAAGCGTCGGTCAGCACGCCCACGTCCTTCCAGTTCTTGGCGGCCGAACGCACCATGGCCGGGCCGCCGATGTCGATGTTTTCGATCGCATCTTCCAGCGTGCAGCCGGCCTTGGCCACAGTGGCTTCAAAGGGATAAAGATTGACCACCAGCAGGTCGATGGTGGCTATGGCGTGCGCCTTCAGCGCGGCCATGTGTTCCGGCAGATCGCGCCGGGCCAGCAGGCCGCCGTGGATGGTCGGGTGCAGGGTTTTGACACGGCCATCCAGCATTTCAGGAAAGCCGGTGTGGTCGGCCACCTCGGTGACCGGCAGGCCGGCGTCAGCCAGCAGCTTGGCCGTGCCGCCCGTGGACAGCAGCTTGATGCCCAGGGCATGCAATGCCTGCGCAAATTCGAGAATGCCGGTTTTGTCGGAGACGGAGATTAATGCGTTCATGGATTCTTATGTGAGGTTGCGGGCGAGCTGTGTCGCAACTTACTTGATCAGCTTGTGCTCAAGCAACTTTTTGCGCAGGGTGTTGCGATTCAGGCCCAGCCACTCGGCGGCGCGTGACTGGTTTTTGTCGGCATGCTGCATGACCACCTCGAGCAGTGGCTTTTCAACCACGCGCACCAGCATTTCGTACATGCTGCCGTCGGGTTCGGTGCCGCGCAGATCCTTGAAATAACTTTCAAGACTGTTGCGCACACATTCTTCAATCTGCTTCTTGCTCATGCGAGCTCTCCCTGCCTGTCCTGTTGTTGTTCATTCACTTCGCTGACCACCGCCACTGGCATGCGGTCCATGCGAGCTCCCAGCGCTTCAAAAAAATCGGCGACCGCCTGCCACTGCGCCTCGCTGTCCTCCAGCAGGTTCATGCGGCTGCGGAAGGCCTCACCGCCCGGCAGCGTTTTCACATACCAGCCGATGTGTTTGCGTGCGCTGCGCACGCCACTGAACGCGCCATACAGTTCGTAATGGTCCAGCAAGTGATCGAGCAGCAAACGCCTGACCTCGGCCACCAGCGGCGGCGCAAGATGCGTGCCGGTCGCCAGGAAATGCGCGATCTCGCGGAAAATCCAGGGCCGGCCCTGGGCCGCCCGGCCAATCATCACGGCATCAGCGCCGGTGTAAGCCAGCACATCTCGGGCCTTTTCGGCGCTGCTGATGTCGCCGTTGGCCACGACCGGGATGCGCACTGCAGCCTTGACCGCGGCAATCGTGTCGTATTCGGCCTGACCCTTGTAACCTTGCGCCCGCGTGCGGCCGTGCACCGCCAGCATCTGCACGCCGACGTTCTCGAAGGCGCGTGCCAGCGTGACAGCGTTTTTGTGCGACTCGGCCCAGCCAGTGCGCATCTTCAGCGTGACCGGCACGCCGCGCGGCGCGCAGGCGGCCACCACCGCTTCGGCAATCGCCAGGGCCAGCGGCTCGTCCTGCATCAGGGCTGAACCTGCCCACTTGTTGCAGACCTTCTTGGCCGGGCAACCCATGTTGATATCGATGATCTGGGCGCCGCGGTCTATGTTGTAGGCGGCGGCTTCGGCCATCATCTGCGCATCGGTGCCGGCGATCTGCACCGCGATCGGCGCCACTTCCCCATCATGGTTGGCACGGCGCGAGGTTTTCAGCGTGTCCCACAGGTCACGGCGCGAAGTCACCATCTCGCTGACCGCATAACCGGCGCCCAGGGTTTTGCACAGGCGCCGGAACGGCCGGTCCGTGACGCCGGCCATGGGCGCTGCAAACAGATTGTTTGCCAAAACGTAGGGGCCGATGTTCATGGACGTGCGGGGATGGTGAAAGCTGAAAAACGAGAGGTGATTGTAGCTGCCCAAAATTTCAGCAATCGAAATTTGCACACGGCGTTGCAAGCGTCCGCCCTACAGCGCCGGCCGGGCCGCGCTCCCTATACTCGCTGCAGATGGAACTCTGGCTACAACACCTGACACAAGCGCTGGCCCTGCCCGAGTACGGCCTGAGCACGGTGTTTGTGGTGTCCTTCATCTCGGCAACGCTGTTACCGCTGGGCTCTGAGCCGGTGGTTTTCGGTCTGGTCAAACTCAACCCCCACATGTTCTGGCCGGCGGTCCTGGTCGCCACCGCAGGCAACACCCTGGGCGGCGCACTCGACTGGTGGCTGGGTTACGGCGCGCACAAGGTGGTTGACAAGTATTCGCACTCCTCGCACCACGGCCGGGCCGTGCGCTGGCTCGAAAAACTCGGACCCAAGGCCTGCCTGCTGGCCTGGCTGCCGGCGGTCGGCGACCCGCTGTGCGCAGTGGCCGGCTGGCTCAAGTTTCCGTTCTGGCCCTGTGTGG
>JAZKIE010000492.1:0-2503 GCA_040385025.1 Pseudomonadota bacterium
TGCGCAGGTTCAGCTCGATGGTGGTTTCCGGCGCAGTACCCAGCACATGGCCGACCGCGGTGGAGATCGGCCCACCGCTGGAGACCAGCAACACGTTGCCCGTGTGGCTTTTCCGGATGTGGTCCAGCACGCCGGTGATGCCCGCCACAAAGTCGGTGTAGCTGGGCATGCCTTTGGGGCTGACGACACCGGCCATCCATTGCGCCAGTCCGTCTTTGAGCAGGCGGAAATGGCTGCGGTACATCTCGGGCGAAGTCGGTTTTTCCAGCTTGTGCGGGTGGATCGCGCCAATCACGGCTTCGCTGTCGTATTCATTCAGGCCCGCCCAGGCCATGGCTTCCATGGGCGTCTCCATGCCTTCGCAAATGCCCGCAAAGGTCTTGAGCTGGCGCTGCAGCGTGCCGGTGAAAGCCGCTTCGAAGCTGATGCCCTTGTACTTGAAGTACTCGCCGAGGCGCAGGCTTTGCCGGTAGCCCATCTCGCTGAGCACGTCGTAGTCTTCGGCGCCAAACGAGGCCTGGCCGTGGCGCACGAGGTAAAGGGTTCCCATGGGCAAATTGTGGCGACTGGCAGCAGCGCCGGAAGTCGCGCGGGAGACGGTCTAGCCGTTCAATAGCACTTTGGCGACAGTGGCGCTGTCCACATTGCCGCCGCACAGCGTGGTGCCGACGACCTGGCCGCTCAGTTGCGCGCGTTCCTGCATGGCGGCGGCAAAACTGGCCGCGCCCGCGCCTTCGGCCACGTTGTGGGTGTCGGCGTAGAGCGCGCGCATGGCCTGCGCCACTTCCTCATCCGTAACCTTCACGATGTGGTCGATGTGCGGCGCAATGATGTCCAGCGCCGACGCGTCGGCGATGCGACAGGCCATGCCGTCGGCGAGTTGCGTTGTCACCGGCGCCTCGACGACGCGGCCGGCGGCCAGTGAGTCGGCATAGGTGGTGGCATGGGCGCTGACCACGCCGACGATGCGCAGGCTGCGTTTCAAGGCGAGTTTGGCGGCAATCGCCGAACAGGCGCCCGAGCCCTGGCCGATGGGCACGTAGACCACATCGAGTTGCGGCACCGCCCGCATGAATTCCCACCAGTAAGTGCTGACGCCGCTGAGCAGGTCGGCATGAAAACTCGGCACCATGTGGGCGCCGCGTTCGGCCGCCAGTCGCATCGCGAACTCGCGGCTTTCCTGGAAGTCCTCGCCGTGTTCGATCAAGGTCACGCCGAGCGCGCGCATGGCGGCATTTTTTTCCAGCGAATTGCCTTGCGGGACCACGATGGTGCAGGCCACGCCGTGCGCGCGCGCGGCCCAGCCCATGCTTTGGCCGTGGTTGCCTCGGGTGGCGCTGATCATTTCTGCAGGAAGCGCGCCGCGCTGCTTGAGCGCGTCAAAGTAGGTCAGCCCGCCGCGTATCTTGAAGGCGCCGACCGGTGTGTGGTTCTCGTGCTTGATCCAGCAGTCGGTGCCCAGGCGCTGGCTGGACAGGCCCCAGCGGTATTGCGGCGTGGCTTGAAATTCGCGGTAAACCACGCGCGACGCGGCTTCGATTTCAGCGAGCGAGGGCAAAGCACTGAGGCTTGTTTCTTTGAGTACGGCGTTCATGCAGTTCTCTTTTCTGTCAGCAGGCGCAGCGCCAGCAGACCCAGCACCGTGCCCATGACATAACGCTGCACACGCATCCAGGTGATGTTGCGGTTCAAAAACACGGCCAGGCCAGCGGCGAAAAAGATGATGACCGTGTTGATGCTCAGGCTCACAGCGATCTGCACCGCGCCCAGGCTCAGGCTTTGCAGCAGCACCTGGCCACGCTCGGGGTGCAAAAACTGCGGAAAAAAGGACAGGTAAAACATCGCGACCTTGGGGTTGAGTAAGTTCGTCATGAAACCCATGAGGAAAAGTTTGCGCGGCGGGTCGTGCGGCAGGCTGCGGGTTTCAAACGGCGAGAGCCCGCCAGGTCTCACAGCCTGCCAGGCCAGCCACAGCAGGTAGAGCGCGCCGGCGACCTTGAGCGCGGTAAAAGCCAGCGGCGCTGCCAGCAGCAGCGCGCTCAGGCCGAAGGAAGCGCCCAGCAGGTGCACGACAAAACCGAGTGCCACGCCGCCAAGAGACACCATGCCGGCCGCACGGCCCTGGCAGAGCGTGCGCGAGATGCAATAAATCATGTTGGGGCCGGGTGTCAGCACCAGCGCCAGCGCGACGAGTGCAAACCAGATGAGCTCCTGTGTGGTCAACATCTAAATTCCTTTCGATTCAAGCGTGACCCGCCCGCGTGGCGTGTTCAGCGTGGCGATGAGATTGGGCGTACCTTGGCTCACGCCCACACCGGCCAGGCCGATGGCGGTGTGTGCGGCCTGCAGTTTTTCAGGGCGCGGGTGCTTGACCTGCAGCGCCTCCAGCGTCACGCCAGAGGCCGGCATCGCATCGAGCGGATGGGTCGCGTGCGTCGGGTCTTGGCTGGCCTCACCCCACTGGATCAGCGTCGGCAGCGTGCCGTAAAACAGCCGCTGGCCA
>JAZKIE010000492.1:2603-6688 GCA_040385025.1 Pseudomonadota bacterium
GGCCTCACCCCACTGGATCAGCGTCGGCAGCGTGCCGTAAAACAGCCGCTGGCCATCGTCACGCACGGTGATGCGCCAACTCAGCAAGCCGGTCGCAGTCTGGCGTGAAGCGGGCACAACAGCGCCGCGGTCCAGGCCTTCCGCGGCCAGCGCCTTGGCGGCCGAAACCACGCCTGGCACGCTGGCGACAAAATGAACCAGTTGCGGCCCTTCGCTGACTACGCGCGCTTGCAGCAGCGGGTCGTCCATGTCGAACCAGCGGTGTTTGCCGGCTGCACGCGCGGGTGGCACGCCGGGCTGGATGGCGATGATCTCGAAATAGGCGCGCGGAAAGGCCGCGCTGGCCACACTGAACAGGCGGTTGTGGGTAGCCATCAGCGGGTGTTCGCCGCCGGGGCCGGGTGTGATGCCCAAGGTGGCTTCGCACCAGTGCACGCCCTGCTCCAGGCTGGCGGCCACCACGACCAGGTGATCGACCTGGGCGCTGATCACAGCGTCACCGATCCATCAATGCAGGTGACCGACTCGCCGCCGACCCAGAGCTGCGTCGTGCCCGCCGCGCTTTCGCGCGCGAGATGGACCCGGCCGGCGCGGCCCAGGCAAGTGCCTTGCGCCACGGTGTAGTTGTCGGGCGCATGGCCTTCGGCCATCAGCCACTGCGCCAGGCTGGCGTTGAGGCTGCCGGTGACCGGGTCTTCGTTGATGCCCATCGGTGCCGCAAAGGCGCGCACTTCGAAACCGGCGTCGACCTCTTCAGTCGCGGCGGCGGCGCTGGCGGCAAACGCTTTCGCTTCGCGGTTGGCGCGCGCTATCAAAACAGGCGCTGTCTGCGCAGCATGGGCGCCGGCTACACCCACTTTTAATCCATGCTTCTTGAGCGCCAGGTGGTCCGGTTCAAGTTGCAGCACGGTGTCGGCGCTGTCCAGCAGCAGGCCCAGCCAGACCGGGCCGTTGTCCAGCAGTTGCGCCGCGATGATGTGCTGCGCCTTGAGTCCGAGCGCAGCGGCCACCTGCGCCAGCACCGCTGGGCTGGGCGCGGACCGTTTGAGCGGCGGCGCGGCAAACGCCTGGCGCGCACCCTCGCGGCGGATGGGGACCAGGCCAACCTGGCACTGCTGCACGATGACATCCTGGCGTTTCGGTACACCGCCCGCTTCCAGCCAGGCGTGGCAACTGCCCAGGGTCGGGTGGCCGGCAAAAGGCAACTCGCCGCCCGGCGTGAAGATGCGCACCCGGTAGTCGGCCGACGCTTCGGTGGGCGGCAGCACAAAAGTGGTTTCCGACAAATTGGTCCACTGCGCAAAACGCTGCATCGCCGCGTCGTCCAGGCCGCTGCCGTCCAGCACCACGGCCAGCGGGTTGCCGAAATAGGGCTGGGCTGTGAAGACGTCAACTTGTTTGAAGGGCCTGGTTTTCATGGGGCAATCAGAGCAATAAAAATGTCAGGAGAGTTGCATGTCCAGCACACCCTGGCTGGCCTGGCGCGTACGGAGGGTGTGGTACCAGCGTTCGATGTGCGGCCGGCCCTGGCGCGCTTGCGGCAGGCCGAACCAGCGGTGGATTTCGCAGGCAACCGGAATGTCGGCGACGGTGAAACGTTCGCCAACCATGAAGCTGCGCTGCGCCAGGTGCGCGTCCAGCACCGCCATCAGCGCTTCGACGGCCGCATTCGATTCGGCAATCGCTTTCTCATCACGCTGCTCGGGCGGTGTGCGCACCAGTTGCCAGAAGGCCGGCCGGCTGGCCGGGTTCAGCGTGGTCTGCTGCCAGTCCATCCATTGCTCGGCGTCGAATTGTTCGCGCAGGTCGGTCGGGTACATGTCGCCGTGCGAATATTTTTTGCACAGGTAACGCACGATGACATTCGACTCCCAGAGCACGTAGTCATCATCCTCAATCACCGGCACCAGCGAGTTGGGATTGAGCGCCATGTACTCGGGCGTCTTCACCACCCCGAACAGGCCGCCGGCTTCCGTGCGCTGGATATCCAGCGCCAGCTCCTGCGCCGTCCACACGACTTTCTTGACGTTGATGGAGCTCATGCGCCCCCAGATTTTCAGCATCTACTTGGCTCCCACCGTTTCAGCGATGCGGGCTTGCGCAGGCTGGTTCTCGCGGATGGCCGCGGCCAGCGCCGCAACCCCGGTGTTGATCTGGTCCACGCTGGCTGTCACGAATGACAGACGCAGCGTGCGCGCATCGGCGTTGTCGGCGTAGAAGGCCGCCCCCGGCACAAAGGCCACGTTTTTATCAACGGCCTTGGGCAGCAGCTCGACTGCGTTCATGCCGGCCGGCAGCCGCGCCCACAAAAACATGCCGCCGTCGGGCGTGTTCCAGCTCACGCCTTCGGGCATCTCGCGCTTGAGTGCGGCCAGCATGGCATCGCGCTGCGACTTGTAGAGCGCGCGAATGGTCGGCACATGCCGGTCCAGGAAGCCGTCTTTCATGACCTCGGCAATCATGCGCTGGTTGAAGCCGGGGCTGTGCAGGTCGGCCGCCTGTTTGGCCTGCAGCAGCTTGGGGTACAGCGCTTTCGGCGCCACCAGGAAACCCAGGCGCAGGCCGGGCGCCAGTACCTTGGAGAACGATCCCAGGTAGAGACAACCATCCGGGTTGCGCGCCGACAGCGGCAGCGGGGGCGGTGCATCGAACCACAAATCGCCATAAGGGTTGTCTTCGACGATGGGCAGACCCAGCTCGGCCGCCTTGGCCGACAGTGCGGCGCGGCGCGCCTCGCTCATGGTGCGGCCGGTCGGGTTCTGGAAGTTGGGCAACACATACAGAAAGCGCCCACCTTTGGCTTTCATCGCGAGGTCGTTGACGTCAACGCCGTCGTCATCGCTGGCCACGCTGATGACTTGCGGCTCCATCGGCGTGAAAGCCTGCAGCGCGCCCAGGTAGGTCGGCGTTTCGACCAGGATGGGGCTGCCTTTGTCGATCAGGATCTTGGCCAGCAAATCCAGGCCTTGCTGCGAGCCCGTGGTGATCAGCACCTGGGCCGGATCGACCTTCCAGGGCAGCATGGCCGCGACCATCTCGCGCAGCGGGGCATAACCTTCGCTGGCTGCGTACTGCAGCGCCGCCTGGCCGTCTTCGCGCAAGACCTTGGCGCAGGCCTCGGCGAAGGCGCTGATCGGAAAAGTCCGGGGCGAAGGCAGGCCGCCGGCAAAACTGATGATGCCGGGTTTTTCAGTGACCTTGAGGATCTCGCGGATCACTGAAGGGTTCATTTTTTCGGCGCGTGCGGCCAGGGTCCATTGCATGTTGTTGGTGTCCATGGTTGTTGTCTTTTCCTGTGTCAATCCACGATAAACAGTGTCGCACCTTTGGGTGCTGTTGAGCGGTGCGCTTCGGCACCGTCGGCCACCTGGTAACTCATGCCGGGGCGCAGCACAAACACGCTGCCGTTGTCGAGTTCGGTGTGCAACTCGCCCGCCAGGCACAGCAGGATGTGGCCTTTGCTGCACCAGTGGTCCGACACATAACCGGGCGTGTACTCGACCATGCGCACACGCACCTCGCCGAACTGCTGGGTGCGCCAGAAGGCCTGGCCGGCCTGCGCCGAATGTTCGGTCTGCGCAATGGCCGACCAGTCGGTGGTGCCGAAGGGGATATGGCTGATGTTCATGCGGGCTCCAGGCGGGCGGTGTGCACCGGCATCTGTTTGCCGATGAACACGGTGGCAATCACGGCCAGGCCGAAGCCGACCGTGACCGCGTCCAGCGATTCGCCGAGCAGCGGCACGGCAAATAACATGGACAAAAAGGGCTGGACGAGTTGCACCTGGCTGACACGCACCGTGCCGCCGAGGGCCAGGCCGCGGTACCAGGCAAAAAAGCCCAGCCACATCGAAAACACGCCAAGGTAGGCAAAACCGGCCCAGGCGCTGGGCCTGATCGCCGTATCGGGCCAGCTCAGCAGCGCCAGCGGCAGGGTCACAGGCAATGAGATCAGCAGCGCCCAGCAGATCACGTGTTCGGCCTGCATGTGTTGCGACAGTCGCGCGCCGTAGCCGTAACCGACGGCCGCGCACACCATCGCCGCCAGCAGCAGTCCGTCCGCAAAATGAATCGAAAGCCCGGCAG
>JAZKIE010000493.1:0-4607 GCA_040385025.1 Pseudomonadota bacterium
ACTGTAGCCATGATTTTAACTTTGAGCGCTGGGTGGGGTCTGGCGACGGCCATCGGCGCCGCGCTGGCCTACGCCGTGCTGGCGCTGGCAGCCCGGCGCCTGAGTGAAGCCAGCACCCGCGCCGTGCTGTTTCTGGCCTGGCTGCTGCACGCGCTGGCACTGGCCGATGGCCTGATTGGCGACCCCCCCCGCTTCGGTTTCGCGCCGGCGCTGTCCATGACCGTCTGGCTGGTGCTCAGCGTCTACGCAGTGGAAAGCCGGTTGTTTCCGCAACTCAAGGCGCGCTGGGCGCTGGCCGGTCTGGGCACGGCGGCGGTGCTGCTAGCGCTGGTGTTTCCCGGCTCCAGCTACCACCTGATTGCTTCGCCCTGGTTGCCTCTGCACTGGGCGCTGGGCATTGCATCGTATGGCCTGTTTGCTGCGGCCGTGGTGCATGGCGGGCTGATGAACCGGTCCGAGCGTTCCATCCGTTCGGCGACGCAGCCTGACACCGGCGTGCCTTTGTTGACGCTGGAACGCCTGACCTTCCGGTTTGTGCAGGCCGGTTTTGTGCTGCTGACCGCCACGCTGGCGGTGGGCTGGTGGTTTGCCGAAACCCTGTATGGCCCCGGACTGGCCTGGCAGTGGAACCACAAGACGGTATTTTCGGTGCTGGCCTGGCTGACTTTTGCCGGCCTGCTGGCGGGCCGGGCGCGCCTGGGCTGGCGTGGCCGCCAGGCGGTGCGCCTGCTTTATCTGGGCTCAGGCCTGCTGCTGCTCGGTTATGCGGGCTCGCGATTTGTGCTTGAAGTTGTTTTGAAGCGCGTATGAAATACCTGATTGTTTTTGTGGTGGTGCTGGTTGGCGTCTGGTTATGGCGCAACAGCCGGCGTACCGAACTCCGCGAGAAAAAATTCAAGCCGCCGACAGCGCCGAATGTCGCCGGCCCAAAGCAGGCCACCGAAGTGGTGGCGTGTGCGGTTTGCGCCGTCCACCTGCCGCGGCCGGATGCCTTGCCTGGCAGCCGTGGCATGTATTGCAGTGACGCGCATCGCCGGCAAGGCGAGGCGTAGTGCTGCACCCCGAAAATATCGAAACATGAAAGCGCGTCTTTGCACCCATGGCGGCGTTGCAACCCTTGCGAAGGCGTCCAGCCTTCGCTGCGGCTTGCGCCTTGCCCTGGGCGCGAATCCATCACTTTCATTTTGTTCCGCTACTTCCGGGTTGCAGCACTAGCGCCCGCTCGCGTGTGAACAGGCCCTCCATGAACACGTCCGCAGATTCCGGCAACTCCTGGTTTGGTCCGCCAGACAAACAACCGGGCGTCTGGGATTCTGGGCCGGCTGGCGAATCCTTTGGGCGGCTCTGGCGCGCCTTCATGACGGCCCGCGTCACCATTGCCAGTGTTTTGCTGGCTCTGCAGGCGTCTATCTATGCATTGGGGCAGCCAGTCCAGAAGGTCATGGTCCTGCTGTGCCTGGCTTATTTTGTCGCCACGCTGGTGGTGCGCTTGTGGGCCAAACCCAAACCACCGGGCAGTACCTTCGATACCCAATGGCTGTTCACGGTAGGGATCGACGTGCTGGCGTTTTCCGCCTTGAATTTCTGGCAGACCGGCGCAATCAACTACACCGCCTTGTTTGCCTTGCCGGTCTTGCTGGCCTCCGTACTGGGGCCGATTTTGCTGGCGCTGGGCACGGCCGCCAGCGTCACGCTGCTGCTGCTGACCGACGCCTGGTGGTTGTCTTTGCAAGCCGAGGGCGAATCCGCCTCCCGCTTTTTGCAGGCCGGTCTGAGCGGATCCGGGTTTTTTGCGGTGGCTTTGCTGGCCAATCAACTGGCTTTGCGTTTGTCCAGGGAGGAGCAACTGGCCTACAGCAGCCAGTCGGCTGCGCGCATGCAGACGCAAGTCAACGAACTGGTGATCGACACCCTGGTCGATGGTGTGCTGGTGATCGACACCAACGGCATCGTGCGTGCGGCCAACCCGGCCTCGCGCCGGCTGTTGACGGCGCAGGGCGAAGCGCGCGCTGCGCCCTTCGTGCTCGCTGCGGAAGTTGCATGGCAGCCGCTGGCCGAACTGGCGCACCAGACCTTCGAGCGGCAGACGCCGCAGCAGGCCGATGTGAGCCTGGAACACGCCTCGCGCCATGCCCGGCGCCTGCAGGTGCGCACGCGCCTGGCGGCCTCGCGCGACGGCTTGCGCGAAAGCCTGTGTGTGATGTTCCTGGAAGACCTCCGGGAAATGGAAGCCAGGGTTCGCACTGAAAAAATGGCCGCCATGGGCCGCATGTCGGCGGCCGTGGCCCATGAAATCCGCAACCCGCTGGCCGCCATCACGCAGGCCAATGCCTTGCTGGAAGAAGACCTGCAGGACGCCGGGCACCGGCAGCTGACGGGCATGGTCGCGCAGAATGCCCAGCGCCTGGCACGTATCGTTGAGGAAATCCTCAACCTCTCGCGCGTACAGGAGCAGGCACCCCAGGTGCAGACGCGCGCGCTGCGGCTGGACGACATGATGCAGCGCATCTGCGCGGATTGGGCGCAGCAAAATGCGGCCAGTCACCGGCTGCGGGTGCAGCCGGGCAGCGGCCAGGACGCGATTTTGTTCGAGGCCGAGCACCTGCGGCGCCTGCTGGTCAACCTGCTGGACAACGCCTTGCGTTATGCCAGTCCTGCCGCTGACGCCATCCAGGTGTCTACCGATGCCGCTTCGGGGCAAGTGCGGCTGCTGGTCTGGAGCGATGGGCAGCCGCTTGAAAAAACCGTGCAGGCGCATTTGTTCGAGCCCTTCTTTTCGTCGGAAAGCCGCTCCAGCGGACTCGGCCTGTATATCTGCAGGGAGCTGTGTGAGCGCCACGGCGCCCTGGTGGGTTACCAGCGAGTGGGGCGCGGGCAGGTGGAGGGCAACGAGTTTTTTGTCATCTTCAAACCCGCTTCCGCCGACATGGCGCTGCCGCCGGTCGCCATCGACACGCTGTTTTGACGCCCCGCCATTCTGTTAAAAACACGAAACTTCCATGAGCACCCCGAATCAGGCCCACATACTGGTGATTGACGATGAGCCGGACCTGCGCACGCTCTACGAGTTGACCTTGCTGCGTGAAGGTTACCGGGTAGAGGCCGCCGCCGATCTGGCGCAAGCCCGCGCCCAGTTGCAGGAGCGGCGTTTTGACGCCGTGATCACCGACATGCGTTTGCCCGACGGCCTGGGTCTGGAGTTGCTGCGCGAGATGGTGAGCCAGCAGCGGCCTGAGCGCTGCGTCGTGATCACCGCCCATGGGTCCGCCGAAAACGCGGTGGAGGCCCTCAAGGCCGGCGCCTTTGACTACCTGACCAAGCCGGTGGATCTCAGGCAATTTCGCAGCGTGGTGGCTTCGGCCATCCAGACGCCGGCCGGTAGCGGACTGCCGGGGGGCAGCGAAAGGGCAAAACCAAACCACGATGTCGCCGCTGCCCCAGCTCCCAGGACGGCCAGTCCAGGCGACGGATCGCCGACCTTGCAACGCCTGGTCGGCGAGTCGGCCGTGATGCAGGCGGTCAAGGCCCGCATCGTCAAGGTGGCTGGCAGCATGGCGCCGGTGCTGATCCAGGGAGAATCCGGCACCGGCAAGGAACTCGTCGCGCGAGCGGTGCATGACTGCAGCCACCGCGTGGCCGGACCTTTTGTTGCAGTCAATTGCGGCGCCATTCCCGAAAACCTGCTCGAAGCCGAATTTTTTGGCGCCCGCAAAGGCGCATACACCGGCTCGGCGCAGGACCGCCAGGGCTACTTCCAGGCAGCCAAGGGCGGCACCTTGTTTCTTGACGAAATTGGCGACCTGCCGCTGGCCATGCAATCCAAACTGTTGCGTGCGATCCAGGAGCGGGTAGTCCGGCCGCTGGGCTCGGCGCAAGAGGACACGGTGGATGTGCGTGTTGTCAGCGCCACCCACAAGGACCTGGGCGCGGCTGTGGCATCCGGGCACTTTCGCCAGGACCTGTATTACCGGCTCAACGTGATCGAAATCCAGGTGCCAGCGCTGCGTGATCGCCGCGAAGACCTGCCGGTGCTTTGCCAGGACTTGCTCGCCCGGATCTGCAGGGAGTCGGGCCTGCCGGTTCCCGATCTTTCCGCCCAGGCCCTGGCGCGCCTGCAGGCGCATCCTTTCAACGGCAATGTGCGGGAGCTGGAAAACATGCTGCACCGCGCGGTGGCGCTGGGCGAAAGCAACGACCTGCACATGGCCTTGCCGACGGTGGAGCAGGTGGTGACGGTACCGGACAACCTGCAGGATTTTCTGGACGCCCAGGAGCGTGGCATCCTGACCAAGGTGCTGCAGGAAACCGGCTTCAACCGAACCGCTGCGGCAGCCAAGCTGGGCATCAGCCTGCGCCAGATGCGCTACCGCATTGCCCGGCTGGAGATCGTCACGCCTCACAGCAGTGACGTGGCTGATGAGCCCTGAAAGCGCGTCCGCCGTGCAGCCCCTCTGGCAACAGGGCTGGTACCGCTACGCGCGGCTGCTGGCCTCACCTAATTTTGGCCCGCGCCCGGAAGGTGCATTGATTGACCTGATCGTCATCCACTCCATCAGCCTGCCGCCCGGCGCGTATGGGACCGGGCAGGTGCAAAAACTGTTCAGCAA
>JAZKIE010000494.1:0-5056 GCA_040385025.1 Pseudomonadota bacterium
ACGAAAAACGCCAGAAAGAGCTGGCCAAAAAGAAGAAAAAAGAGGAAAAACTCAAGCGCAAGGCCGAAGGCAAGCCGGATCTGCCGGATGACGACACGCCCGATGGCGAGCCCGGCGATGCCGGCGCGTCGCCTGCCGAACCAGCCGCCTGATCACAGGGATACCAGCGAAGGGTATGAATGAAATGGGGCTCCAGCCCATACAGAACGAGCGCAGACAGCTAGTGTTTTGATAGCAAATGCAGCCACCAAGGCTCCGCCGGGACAGACACCCTGTCCCCCGGAGCCTTTTTCATGGGCGCCGGTTTATGCCGCGAGCAGGCTGCGCGCCACCACAGCCATCGCCGCGGCCGTGTGGTCGCGCGGCGCCAGCACCTGGGCGCTTTCGTACTGTGTGAAGTTGCGCCGCATCGACTGCAGGTAGACCGGGTCGTAGTGCTGCAGCAGCAGCTCGCGCACCACCGAGGCCACATCGCCGCTGCGCGCCCGCGCCTGCCAGTCGCTCACCACCTCCTTGCCGCGCGCCTCGGTCAGCGCGCCCAGGCGCTCGCAGAAAAACCCGATGTCCTTGACGAAAAAATCGTAGTCTTCGAGCAGAAGCGCGACGCGTTCGTCTTCGGCCAGGTCCAGCCGCAGGCAGGGGCTGGCGCGCATCGCGGCGATCAGGCCTTCGGGCACGGCGACGTTGCCGACTTTTTTGCTTTCGCTTTCGATGTAGACCGGGCGTGCCGGGTCAAAACTGCGCAAGGCCGCCCAGACCTGGCTGTCAAAAGCCTTCTGGCTCGGCTGCGGCACACCGGGGATCATGCCCAGCACCGAGCTGCGGTGATTGGCCAGGCCTTCCAGGTCCAGCACCTGCGCGCCCTGGGCGGCCAGCGCATGCAGCAGCCGGGTCTTGCCCGCGCCGGTGGGGCCGCAGACCACCCGGTATTGGTGCCGCGCCGCCAGTTGCGGCAGGTCGGCCACCAGCGCCGCACGAAAGGCCTTGTAGCCACCGTCCACCAGCGTGACCTTGAAACCGATCTGGTCCAGGATCAGCGCCAGCGAGCCGCTGCGTTTGCCGCCGCGCCAGCAGTAGACCAGGGGCTGCCACTCGCGCGGCTTGTCCAGCACCTCGCGCTGGATGTGGGCGGCGATGTTTTTGGCGACCAGTGCCGCCCCCAGCTTTTTGGCCTCGAACTGGCTGATCTGCTTGTAACGTGTGCCGACGACTTTGCGTTCCTCGTCATTCAGGCTGGGCCAGTTGACGGCGCCGGGCAGGTGGTCTTCGGCGTATTCGCCCTCGCTGCGGGCGTCGATCACATCGGAATAATCGGCCAGGCTGGCCAGCGCCTGTTCGGCAGAGATGCGGTCCAGGCTCACTTGATGAGCTTCTTCAATTCCGGCCAGACGTTGGCCAGCATTTTTGCTTGCGCCTGCTCGTTGGGGTGGATGCGGTCCGCCTGGAAGTTGCCGACCGCGTCGGCCACGTCGGCCACACCCTTGAGGAAGAAAGGCACCAGCGCGGCTTTTTCGGCCCTGGCGACCTTGGTGAACAGCCCGGAGAAGGTCGCGCCGTAAGCACCGCCGTAGTTGGGCGGCACCTGCATGCCCAGCAGCAGCACCTTGGCGCCGGCTTTTTTGGCGGCCTGCGTCATCGCCAGCAGGTTGGCCTCGGTCATGTCCAGCGGCAGGCCGCGCAAGGCGTCGTTGCCGCCCAGTTCGATCACCACAACGGTGGGCTTGTGCTGGGTCAGCAAGGCCGGCAGGCGTGAGCGGCCGCCCGAGGTGGTGTCGCCGCTGATGCTGGCATTGACGACGCGGGCTTTTGTCTTGTCGGCAGCAAGCTGCTTTTCCAGCAGCGGCACCCAGCCGGTGCCGCGCTTGAGGCCGTATTCGGCGCTCAGGGAGTCACCAACGATCAGCACGGTGTGACCGGCAGCGGCTGCGGTCTGGGCCTGCGCCAGCAGCGGCACGGCAGCAAAAAAGGCCAACAGCAGCGCGCCCAAAGGGTTTACCAGGCAGGCCGCCGCGGCGCGGGCAAGCTTGTTAAAGTCTGTTCTCAAGTTTTCTGACAAGGCTGACATGTTTGAACCCGCGGTTAATGTGCTGAACGATGCTGCTCCGGCGTCCACGAACTCTTCAATTATTTCCGTTGAGCACGTTTTCAAGAGCGTGAGCGACTCGACCGGCACACTGACCATTTTGCGCGATATTCATTTCGCACTGGCGGCCAGGGAGACTGCGGCGATTGTGGGCGCCTCCGGCTCAGGCAAAAGCACCTTGCTGTCCATCATCGCCGGGCTGGACACGCCCACCCAGGGCACGGTGCAACTGGCCGGCCAGGACCTGTTTGCGCTCAGCGAAGATGACCGCGCTGCCTTGCGCGCGCAAAAAGTCGGTTTTGTGTTCCAGAGCTTTCAGCTCATGGGCAACCTGACCGCGCTGGAAAACGTCATGCTGCCGCTGGAACTGTCCGGCGCGAAGAGCGCGCGTGCCCAGGCCACCGAGATGCTCAAACGCGTCGGCCTCGGCGAGCGGCTGGGCCACTACCCCAAGGTGTTGTCGGGCGGTGAGCAGCAACGGGTGGCGCTGGCACGGGCCTTTGTGGTCCAGCCCGCCTTGCTGCTGGCGGACGAACCGACCGGCAGCCTGGACTTTGCGACCGGCGAGACCGTGATGTCGCTGATGTTCGAACTCAACCAGGAGCTCGGGACCACGCTGGTGCTGGTCACGCACGACCGCGGCATCGCTGCGCGCTGCGAACGCCGCATCACGCTGGAAGCCGGGCAGGTGGTTGCGAACCAAGGATAAAAACAGGCGCCAGCCCTTGCAGGGTTTGCGTGAGCAGCTATTATTTCAATAGCAAATCAGCCGGGTGCGCGCCGGTAAAACGCCAGCGAACCGGCCAGACCCAGCAGGGCGCCGCCGCAAATCCGGTCCAGCCAGCGGGTGGCGCCGGCCTTGAGCAGCCGCAGCGCACGCGCACCGATGACGGCGTAGGCCAGCATAACGGTGAAGTCCAGCCCCCCGAACACCAGCGCGATGGCCAGGTACTGCGGTGCTTGTGCGGCGGCCGGGTCGATGAACTGCGGCAGCAGGGCCGAGCAAAATAAATAGCCCTTGGGGTTGGTGGCTGCCACCAGAAACGATTTCATGAAAATGGCCCGGCCATTGCGCGGCGCGGCATCCACCTCACCAGCCGGCAGCTCAAAGCCGCCTTTGGAGCGCAACATACGCAGCCCCAGCCAGGCCAGATACAGCGCGCCCACCCACTTGAGGACCGAGAACCAGAACTCCGAGGCGGCCAGCAGCGCGCCCAAGCCCAGCGCCACCGCGCCGACCAGCACAAAGTCGGAGGCCACGGCGCCCAGCATGCCGGGTACCGAGCGGCGCACGCCGTAACGCGAGCCGTTGATCAGCGCCAGCAGCACTGTCGGGCCGGGCGTGGCAATCACCGCCAGTGCCACGGCGGCAAACAGCAGCAGGCTGGTGGTGTTCATGCGCCGGCCCCGCAGCCGGCCGGCTTGAAGATGCGCTCGGTGGACGCCGGGTAGCTCGCCAGCTTGCCGGCCGGCCGGCGTGGCCGCGCCAGCAGTTCGCCGCCGCAGTTGGGGCAGAGGCCCTGCAGCTTGCTGCCGGCGCAGTCGCTGCAAAAGGTGCATTCAAAGGTGCAGATGCGGGCGTCTGGCGAATCGGCGGGCAGATCGCGGTTGCAGCATTCGCAGTTGGGGCGGAGTTGGAGCATGGCAAATCCGATGCAGTGTGGGGGTAAAAATGCTTGAATTTCGCAGGTTTGCGCCACATATTACCGTTTCCAGGCTGCCTTTCGAGGCGGCTTTCGTCCACCCCCACAAGACCCTTGCCATGACCACAGCCGCTCCGACCACCCTGAAAATCGATTTTGTCTCCGACGTCTCCTGCCCCTGGTGCGTGATCGGTCTGAAGTCACTCGAAGAGGCGCTGGGCCGCGTTGGCGACACGGTGAAAGCCGAACTGCATTTCCAGCCCTTTGAACTGAATCCAAAAATGCCGGCCCAAGGCCAGGACATCGGCGAACATCTGGCTGAAAAGTACGGTTCCACCCCCGAGCAGTCGCAGCGCAACCGCGAGATGATCCGCGCGCGCGGACAGGATGTGGGTTTTACCTTCAGCATGGACAAGCGCAGCCGCATCTACAACACCTTTGACGCGCACCGCCTGCTGCACTGGGCCGATGAAGAGGGCCAGGGCCTGCAACTGGCGCTCAAGGAAGCGCTGTTCAAGGCTTATTTCACCGATGGGGACAGCCCCGGCTCCCACGAGGTGCTGGCGCGTGTGGCGGGTGAGGTTGGGCTGGATGCCGCCCGTGCCAAAGCGATTCTGGCCTCGGATGAGTATGCCGATGCGGTGCGTGAACGCGAGAATTTTTACCTGCAGCAGGGTATCCATGCGGTGCCGGCCGTCATCATCAATGACAAACACCTGATCTCCGGCGGGCAACCGGCGGAGGTGTTCGAGCAGGCCTTGCGGCAGATCGCTGCCGCCGGCTAAATCCCAGTTGCGGCCTCGGTGCCCATATGCCGGCGTGTGGATAACACAACGATCTTTTGCCGTTGACAAACGCCTCGCTGATGGGTGGATTTTCCAATTGCGCACCACCATGGAGACGGGGCACAATGCGCCAGATCTACAGAAGCGCACGGCCAAACCATGATCAGACTCCTCTACATCAGCGAGGCAAAAGAAGGCATCACCGAGGATGCCGTTAATGCCGTCTTAAAGAGCGCGGCAAAGAACAACCCGCCCTTGGGAATCACAGGCCTTCTTGTGTACGGAGGCGGTGTGTTTGCCCAGATTCTGGAAGGCCCTGAGCGGACCGTGCTTCAGAAGTACGTCAACCTCAGTAACGACGAGCGGCACCACAATTGCCGGATCGTCTACATCACGACGGCCAAGGAACGTATTTTCAAGGACATCTCCATGGCTGCGCTGGAAGCGCTGCCTGTGGAAATGGAGCACATTGCCGAGCTGGTGGCCCACCGGACAGAAGCCGTTCCGAAAGATGCGTTTACCGATTTGATGAACCTGTTTTTTTC
>JAZKIE010000495.1:0-2794 GCA_040385025.1 Pseudomonadota bacterium
TGATTCAGGTGGTCCGCCACAAAGGTGCTGATGAAATAGTAGCCATGGTCGTAGCCGGCGTGCCAGCGCAGTTGCAGGGCCTGGCCAGCGCGCGCGCAAGCCGCTTCAAACAGATGCGGCATCAATTGCTCGGACAAAAACTTGTCGGCCAGTCCCTGGTCGATCAGGATGCCGCCAGGGTAGGGCGCCGTATCCAGTCTGGCCATCAGCGCGGTGGCGTCGTGGGCTGCCCAGGCCGATTCGCCAGCGCCCAGGTAGCCGGTGAAAGCCTTGCGGCCCCAGGGGCACTGGCTGGGTGCGCAAATCGGTGCAAAAGCCGAGACCGATTTGAACAGCGCAGGGTGGCGCAGCGCCAGGGTCAGGGCGCCGTGGCCGCCCATGGAGTGGCCAAAGATGCCAATGCGGCTGGCGTGCAGGGGCAGGGTGGCCGTCAGCAGCGGCAGCAGCTCGGTGGTGAGCCAGGTCTCCATGCGGTAATTTTTCGACCACGGCGCCTGCACCGCATCGAGGTAAAAGCTGGCAGCAAGGCCCATGTCCCAGCTCTCGGCTTCGCCGGGGATGTTGGCGCCGCGCGGGCTGGTGTCCGGTGCGATCAGCGCCAGGCCCAGCGTGGCGGCCAGCCGCTGCGCGCCAGCCTTGGCCATGAAGGTTTCCTCATTGCAGGTCAGGCCGGCGAGGTAGATCAGCGCGGGGACCTTGCCGCCGGCATCGTCGATCACGGCCTGTGGCGGCAGGAACACCGAATACTTCATCGGCAAGCCTGTGCTTCGCGCGGTGTGCTGGTAGAAACGCTGCACGCCGCCGAAGCAGGCGTGTTCACTGAGGAGTTCTGCTTGTGTGTTCATGTGGCAAAACCTTGTTGTACCAGTTCGAGGACGGCATCGGCAAAAACTTTGGGCACTTCCTGCGGCAGATTGTGACCCACACCCGGCACCAGTCGGTGTGAACGCGGGCCTGTGAACTGGCGCGCGTGTTGTTCGGCCGGGGCGGGTGGTCGAACACCATCGTCGATGCCGTCGAAGGTGATGCTGGGGACGCTGATGCCCGGCTGCGCCGCCAGGCGGGCCTCGATGTCAGCCAATGCCGGGTCGCCCGCCACCAGGCCGAAGCGATGGCGGTAGGAGTGGATCACGACGTCCACAAAGTCCGGGTGGTCGAAGGCGGCGGCGCTGCGTTCAAACGTGGCGTCGTCAAAGACCCAGGTCGGCGACCACAGCTTCCAGAGCAGCCGGCAGAAGGCGCGGCGGTCGGCCGCCAGGCCGGCACGGCCGCGCTCGCTGTGAAAGTAATACTGGTACCAGAGGCTGTGCTCCTTGTCCGGTGTGTCCGGCAGCATGGCTTTGGCGATGTTCTGGATGTTGTAGCTGTTCAGCGAAACCAGTCCCGCGCAGCGTTCGGGCCAGAGTGCAGCCACCACGCAGGCCGCACGGCCGCCCCAGTCATACCCTGCGAGCACGGCGCGTGGCACGGCCAGCGCGTCCATCAGCGCCAGCAAGTCGGCGCCCAGGGCGGCCTGCTCGCCCGATCGCGGCGTGGCCGCGCTGAGGAAACGTGTCGCACCATAGCCGCGCAGGCAGGGCACATACACCCGGCAGCCCTGTGCTGCTAGCAACGGCGCCACCTCGGCGTAAGCATGGATGTCATAGGGAAAGCCGTGCATCAGAAACACCGGCGGTCCGTCCACCGGCCCCGCCTCATACACGGCCACGTCAAGCACGCCGGCCTTGATCTGGCGCAGGGGCTGAAGAGACGTCATGGTCGGTGAGCTCCGGTCAGTACAGGACCACGCCGCGTATTGACTCGCCGCGCTTCATCAAATCGAAACCTTTGTTGATGTCCTCCAGCGGCATGGTGTGGGTGATCAGGTCGTCGATGTTGATCTTGCCCTCCATGTACCAGTCGACGATCTTCGGCACGTCGGTGCGGCCGCGCGCGCCGCCGAAGGCCGAGCCTTCCCACTTGCGGCCCGTCACCAGCTGGAAGGGACGGGTGCTGATCTCGGCGCCGGCTTCGGCCACGCCGATGATGATGCTGCGGCCCCAGCCCTTGTGCGTGCACTCGAGCGCCTGGCGCATGACCTGGGTGTTGCCTATGCACTCGAAGCTGTAATCGGCGCCGCCGTCGGTCAGTTGCACGATGGCATCGACCACGTTCTCGGTGGTTTTCGGGTTGATGAAGTGCGTCATGCCGAACTTGCGCGCCATGGCCTCGCGTTCCGGGTTCAGGTCCACACCGATGATCTTGTCGGCGCCGACCATTTTTGCGCCCTGGATCACATTGAGGCCGATGCCGCCCAAACCGAACACCACCACATTCGCGCCGGCTTCGACCTTGGCGGTGAACAGCACCGCGCCTATGCCGGTGGTCACGCCGCAGCCGATGTAGCAGACCTTGTCGAAGGGCGCGTCCTCGCGAATTTTGGCCAGCGAGATCTCAGGCGCCACCGTGTAGTTGCTGAAGGTGCTGGTGCCCATGTAGTGGAAGATGGGTTTGCCGTCCAGGCTGAAGCGGGACGTCGCATCCGGCATCAGGCCCTTGCCCTGGGTCGCGCGAATGAGTTGGCACAAATTGGTCTTGCGCGACAGGCAGAACTTGCACTGGCGGCATTCCGGCGTATAGAGCGGAATGACGTGGTCGCCTTTCTTGAGCGTGGTGACGCCGGGGCCGACATCGACCACGATGCCCGCGCCTTCGTGGCCGAGGATGGCCGGGAAGATGCCTTCCGGGTCGGCGCCGGACAGCGTGTAGTAGTCGGTGTGGCAGATGCCGGTGGCCTTGATCTCGACCAGCACCT
>JAZKIE010000496.1:0-7652 GCA_040385025.1 Pseudomonadota bacterium
TACGTGGCCGAGAAATTTCCGGAAAAAAAGCTCTGGCCGCAGGATGTGCAGGCGCGCGCCCGCGCCCGCAGCGTCTGCGCCGAAATGCACTCCGGCTTTGGCGCGCTGCGCAGCGCCTGCCCGATGAACATCGAAGCGGACCTGTCCCAGACCGGCGCCATCGTCTGGCGCGACCAGGCGGCCGTGCGCAGCGACGTGCAACGCATCGTGACGATGTGGACCGAACTGCTGGCGCAGCACAAAGGGCCCATGCTTTTTGGCGGCTTCTCAATCGCCGACGCCTATTTCGCCCCGGTCTGCATGCGCTTGAAGAACTATGGCCTGCCGGTCCCTGGCCCCATCACCGACTACCTTGGCCGCGTTTGCGCCCTGCCCGGCGTGAAGGCCTGGATGGACGAGGCCCTGGCCGAGAAGGACTTTGTGGTGGCGGATGAGCCTTACCGGGTGGCACGGTAAGCGCCTGGGATCGGAATTCTGGCCGGCCTGGGGGGTCGGCCGATTTCAAGCATTAATACGGCTCCAGCCCTTACTCCAAAAGCGCAAGCAGCTATTAAATAGATAGCGGATCAATGCGCAGCGGGATCGTCACTGGCCCGTCATTGACCAGCTGCACCTGCATGTCTGCAGCAAACTGGCCGGTCCCGACGACGGGGTGAAAAGCCCGCGCCTGTGCCACAAAATAGTCGTAAAGCCGCCGGCCTTCGTCCGGCGCCGCGGCGCCGGTGAAGCTGGGCCGGTTGCCGCCCGACACATCCGCAGCCAGCGTGAACTGGCTGACGATCAGCAGGCCGCCGGCCACGTCCTGCACGCTGCGGTTCATTTTTCCGCCGTCATCGGCAAAGATGCGCAGCTTGAGAATTTTTGCCAGCAGCTTGTCGGCTTGCGCCTGCGAATCGCCGCGCTCGGCGCACAGCAGCACCAGCAGACCGGTGCCGATCTCGCCCATCACCTCCCCACCCACCAGCACACGCGCCTGGCTCACCCGCTGGATCACGCTGATCACATCAAACTCCTCTCATCGTCAAATGCGCTTGCATGTCAGGCAGCAGCAGCGCAATGGTGACCCGCAAGCCTCGAGCAGGCGCTGGACGCCAGCGATTTCAGTGTGCAGCTTCATCAGGCCATTGTCCCCGATGCCCGGCACGCTATGCAAAAATGCAGCGATGCGCAAAGCACAACAACACCGCTGGGTCGGGCTCCTGCTCTGGGGCCTGATCACGGCAGGGGGCTGTGTGCTGCTGGCGCGCATGGAACTGGCACGCCAGCGCGACGCCTTTGAAACCGACGCACGCATCGTGCACCGGCTGCTGAGCCAGCGCGTGGTGCAGCACGATGCGGTGATGGCCACGCTGGCGCTGCTGCAACCCGCTGCCGCGGATTCCCAGCCCGAGCAGCGGCTCAGCGCGCTCTATCCACAAATCCTTTCCGTGCAAAGGCGCGACAGCGGCGCAGCCTGGCCGGATGAACGCCTGCGGGTTGCGGAAACCCTGTCGCGCGCCCTGCGCCGTCCCGCGCTGGCCGGTGTCGATTTCGCCCGTGGCCGCTACCAGCTGGTCCTGGCGGCCGAGCCGGCCAGTTATGCACTGCAGATGGATTTGCGCGCTGTCGTGCCGTGGAGCGAATGGCCGATGTCGCCAGACAGCAGTGCGGTGCGTGTGCTGCTTGAGCACGAAGGCCAGGACTGGGTGCTCCAGCCCGGCCGCCTGGGGCAAGGCGGCTGGCGTTTTGATTTCCGCAAACACCTGGCGGCGGAGAGCCAGCCTTTTGATGTGGTCGCGCAGCGCCAGATCGGATGGAACGAACTGCCCTGGACCTGGATGCTGGGCTGGGCCGCGCTGGTTGCAGCCGCGCTGGCCGGCTGGCTGGCGCTGCTGCGGCAGCGCGCCGCCAGACGGCGCGCGGAAGAGCTGCTGCGGCTGGGTCAGGTTGCGCGGCTCAACACACTCGGTGAGCTGGCCGCTGGCATGGCGCATGAATTGAACCAGCCACTGACCGCCTTGCTGGCCAACACCCAGGCTTCCGCGCGTCTGCTCGATGAAGTCCCGCCCGACATGCCGACCATCCGCAGCGCCATGGCGCAGGCGGTCGAACAGGCACGCCGTGCCTCGGCGGTGGTCAGCCGCTTGCGGCGCGCCGTGGAGCGGCCGGACCTGGCAGCCCAACTGCAGGCCGTCGATCTGCAGCAGGCGGTGCAAAGTGCGCTTTACCTGCTGGAGCCGGAATTCCGGCGCCGCGAGGTGCTGCCCACGTGGGAGGCGTTGCCCGTGGCGGTCACCGTCTTGGCCGAGCCTGTGGCGCTGGAGCAAATCATCCACAACCTGCTGATGAATGCCCTGCAGGCGCTGGACCAGGTGCCCGTCAAAGAACGCCAGTTGACGGTGTCGGTGCATGCCGCCGCCGGACGGGGCGACATGACGGTGACAGACAGTGGACCGGGCATGACGGAGGAAGTGCTCGCCCGGATCTTCGAGCCCTTCTTCACGACACGGGAGGCCGGCCTGGGGCTGGGCCTGAGTCTGTGCGAGACCCTGAGCGCCGGCATGAACGGCAGCCTGAAAGCCGGGCACCATGCGCCGCGCGGGGCGGTATTGCAGCTCTCGCTGCCCCTGGCACCGTCAGCCCCCAAAGGCAAGCCATGAAAACCGCAGGCGCGGGCGCCACCTTGTCGCCCCTGATTCACCTGATCGACGACGACGAAGCGGTGCGCAGTGGCCTGACCCTGCTGATCAGCACGGTGGGCTTGCGCGTGCAAGCCTGGCCGGACCCGCAGGTTTTCATGGCCGGCTTTGACCGCCAGGCCATAGGCGCCATTGTTCTGGATGTGCGCATGCCTGGCATCAGCGGCCTGAGCGTGCTGGACGCCCTGGTGGCGCAGGGCGTGGACCAGCCGGTGATCATGCTGACCGGACACGGCACGGTGGAGATGTGCCGGCGCGCCTTCAAGGCGGGCGCCGCCGAATTTCTTGAAAAACCGGTGGATGACGAGGCCTTGCTGGAGGCGCTGCAAAACGCGGTGCGCCAGCATGTGAAGTCGCGCGAACGCAGTCAGGCCGACCGTCACGCGCAGGAGCGCTACACACAGCTGTCCGCACGCGAGCGCGAGGTGTTGGGCCTGATCGTGGCGGGCCTGACCAACAAGGAAATTGGCCGCGCGCTGGATGTGTCGCCACGCACCGTGGAAAGCCACCGTGCCAATCTGTTCGCCAAGCTCGAAGCCGAATCGCTGGCGCAGCTGATACGGCATTACGCCGCACTGGTCGAAGCCCATCCCTGAAGAGCTGTCCCGCCTCCGTAGTTTTACGGAGCCGCGCGCGTAGCGCTACGAATGGCCGGACGGTCTGCGCTTTTTTAAAGTTCTCCCACGGTAAATCGAACCGTGCAACATCCCGGAGAACACACCATGCGCCACCCCCTCATCAAGACTTCCGCCCTCTGCCTCGCCCTGTTCGCCACTGCGGCGTCCGCCCAGGGCGTGCGTACCGAAAAGAACATGTCACTGGATCTGGCCAACCAGATCGCCAGCGCAACCGTCGCGGCCTGCACCGCCAATGGTTATGCGGTGGGCGTCACCGTGGTGGACCGTGCCGGCAGCGTGCGTGCGGTGCAGCGCGCCGACAATGCCGGACCCCACACGCTGAGTGCCAGCCTGCAAAAGGCCTTCACCTCGGCCTCTGCCAAAAACAATACGCTGGCCATGATGGAAGGCGCTCAGAAAAACCCCGCCGCCGCGAACCTGACCGACATTCCGGGCTTCCTGCTGCTGGGCGGCGGCGTGCCGGTCAAGGTCGGCAATGAGACGATTGGCGCTGTCGGTGTCGGCGGCGCGCCCGGTGGCCACCTTGACGAAGCGTGTGCCGTGGCCGCTCTGGACAAGGTCAAGGACCATTTGAAGTAAGCCCCGAAAACCTCAGGAGAACCCGCCATGAAACCTTTTTCTTTGTGCCTGTCCCTGCCGCTGAAACATCTGGCGCTGGCCGCAGCCTGCGGACTCGGTGCCATGGCGGCCATGCCGGCTGCCGCCCAGGTGGCGCCGCATGCCGCTGAAGTGGCGGCCTACAAAGGCCTGCACGCCGCCGCCCACTTTGGCGATGTGGCCCGGATTGAAAAACTCGTCGCCGCAAAAGCCGACCTCAATGGCCGCGACGGCAACGGCCGCACGCCGCTCCATGTGGCGGCCTTTGCACGTCAGCGCGAGGCGATCCGCGCGCTGGTGAAGGCCGGCGCAGACATCCAGCTGCTCGACAAGGACCGTTATGACGCCGTGACCATCACTTCCGTCGCCGATGATGAAGAGACTTTGAGGGTGTTGCTGGCCCTAGGCGCGAGCGCGAAGCTGGTCACCAGCCGCTACGACGGCACGGCGCTGATCGCCGCCGCGCACCTCGGCCACGACGGCGTCGTCCGGCAGCTGATTGCCGCCGGCGCGCCCCTGGACCATGTGAACAACCTGCACTGGACGGCGGCCATCGAGGCGGTGGTGCTGGGCGATGGCGGGCCGCGCCACCAGAAAACCTTGCAAGCGCTGATCGACGCCGGCGCCAACCTGCGGCTGGCTGACCGCCACGGCAGCACACCGCTGCAACTGGCCCGCTCACGCGGCTATACCGCGATGGTTTCGATGCTGGAGAAAGCCGGCGCGCGCTGAGGCGCTCCGGTTCAATTCAGCCCAGCGTCACACGCGCAAACTTTCGCTTGCCGACCTGCACGACATAGGTGCCGGCGCCCAGCTTGAGCGCCTTGTCGCTGACCACGCTGGAGTCCACGCGCACGCCGCCACCGTCAATCAGGCGATTGCCTTCGCCGCTGGAGGCAGCCAGCCCGGCCATCTTGAGCAGTGCGCCTATGCCCAGCGGCGCACCACTGAGGCTGACTTCGGCGATCTCGTCAGGCACGCCGCCTTTGCTGCGGTTGATGAAATCCTGCTCCGCCGCATCGGCAGCCGCCACGGAATGAAAACGCGCCGTGATTTCCTTGGCCAGCGCGACCTTGGCGTCCTTGGGATTGCGCCCGGCCTCGACTTCCTTCTTGAGCGCGGCAATATCGGCTTCGCTCTTGAAACTCAGCAAGGTGAACCACTTCCACATCAACACATCGGAGACCGACAGCACCTTGGCAAACATGGTGTTGGGGTCTTCGGAAATACCGATGTAGTTGTTCTTGCTCTTGGACATTTTCTCCACGCCGTCCAGCCCTTCGAGCAGCGGCATGGTCAAAATGCACTGCGGCTCCTGGCCGTATTCGGCCTGCAGATGCCGGCCCACCAGCAGGTTGAATTTCTGGTCGGTGCCGCCCAGCTCCAGGTCGCTCTTCAGTGCCACCGAGTCGTAACCCTGCATCAGCGGGTACAAAAACTCATGCACGCTGATGGACTGGCCGGCCTTGAAGCGCTTGTTGAAGTCGTCGCGCTCCATCATCCGGGCCACGTTGTATTTGGCGGCCAGCTCGATCATGCCGCGCGCACCCAGCGGGTCGCTCCACTCGCTGTTGTAGCGAATTTCGGTCCTGGCCGGGTCCAGCACCAGCGAGGCCTGCTTGTAATAGGTCTCGGCATTGGCCTTGATCTGCTCGGGGGTGAGCGGGGGCCGGGTGGTGTTGCGGCCCGAGGGGTCACCAATCAGGGAGGTGAAATCGCCGATCAAAAAGATCACCGTGTGCCCGAGATCCTGCAGCTGGCGCATTTTGTTCAACACCACCGTATGACCGACATGAATGTCAGGCGCCGTGGGGTCCAGCCCCAATTTGATGCGCAGCGGCACGCCGGTCGCCTCCGAACGCGCCAGTTTTGCCAGCCATTCGCCCTGCGGAATCAGCTCTTCGCAGCCCCGCAGCGACACGGCGAGCGCCTCTTTGACGCGATCAGTCACCGGGTAATTTGTAACAAGCTCTTGATTCATAAGGGTTTTTCACATGTCGGGCAGTTGTCTGACAGATATACTCGCGTTTCTGCCATTGTCAGGCGCCAGAGCTAGCTGGCCCACAAATTGCAAACCAATTCTAAGTTGTCGACCGTCCAGGTTTTTCCGGCGGGACAACACCTTTATTTGTCGCTACCAGGCTGCCTCGTGTGTTGCCTGATGGCTCTCCAAGTTGGGAATTCCAGTTTTGATCAAGAACGATGTCTCTCGCGGCCTGCAGGTCGTCTCCGATTTTCTCACTCGCCACCCAAAAAGAATCACAGGCACACTGGCTGCCCTGTTGCTCGGCACGGGCGTGACGGCGTTTGGCGTGGCCCCCCTCGCACCTGACGCAGCCGAGCTGCCCGTGCGCCAGGTGCTGGAAGCCGTTCAAGCCCTGCCAACGGAAAGCCAGGCCGAGGTTTTGGGCGATTTTCGCTATTCATTGTTTCGCACCGACACCACCCGCAGCAGCGATACCGCCGACACCCTGCTCAGGCGCCTGAATATTGACGATGCCTCGGCCTCGGCTTTTTTGCGCAGCGATGCCAACGCACACCTTATCCTGGCAGGCCGCCCCGGCAAGGTCGTCACGGTCGAAACCAGTGACAGCCAGCAATTGCTCAAGCTCAGCATGCGCTGGCCCACCGACGATGAAGCCCTGTTCAAACGCCTGGTGATAGAACGCAGCGCGGCGGGCCTGAGCTCACGCATTGAAACGGCGCCTTATGCAGCATCGGCGCGGCTGGCCAGCGGCAACATCCAGAGTTCGCTGTTTGCGGCGACCGATGAGGCCCGGATTCCCGACGCCGTCGCGGTGCAGATCGCCGAAATATTCTCGGGCGACATTGATTTCCGGCGCGCGCTGCGCAAAGGTGACCGCTTCAACGTGGTGTACGAAACCCTGGAAGCCGACGGCGAAGCCTTGCGCACCGGACGCGTCCTGTCGGCAGAGTTCGTCAATGCGGGCAAAACCCACCAGGCCATGTGGTTCCAGTCCCCCGGCCAGGGCGCTGGCGCCCAGAACAAGGGCGGCTACTACACCCTGGACGGCAAAAGCCTGCGCCGCGCCTACCTGAGCTCGCCGGTCGAGTTTTCGCGCGTCAGCAGCGGGTTTTCCATGCGCTTTCATCCCATCCTGCAAAAGTGGCGCGCGCATTTGGGCACCGATTTTGCGGCTGCCACCGGTACCCCGGCACGCACCGTCGGTGACGGTGTGGTCGAGTTTGCCGGCGCGCAAAACGGCTACGGCAATGTGGTTTTCATCAAGCACCGCAATGGTCACGAAACCGTGTACGCGCACCTGAGCAAAATCTCGGTGCAGCGCGGCCAGACGGTCAGCCAGGGCCAGACCATCGGCCTGGTCGGCGCCACCGGCTGGGCCACCGGCCCACACCTGCATTTTGAATTTCGCGTCAACGGTGCCCACCAGGACCCGATGACCATTGCCAAGCAGAGCGAAACCATCACCCTGTCTGCGGCAGCCATGCCCGCCTTCCGCGAACTGGCTGCTGGCGTGAAAAGCCAGCTTCAGGCGGCAGCGACGATCACTCAGACCCGCGCGGAGTAGTTGACCCCGACGGTCGCTCACTTCGCGTAGCGCCCTGCCCCCCCCAGAGGGGCCGCTCACCGACTCCCGGTCCCTGCCACGAATGCTCGCTGCCATGCGGCAAAATGGCCGCATGCTCAATCACTACATTGGCCTGATGTCAGGCACCTCCCTGGATGGCGCGGATGGTGTACTGGTTGATTTTCCGG
>JAZKIE010000497.1:0-1920 GCA_040385025.1 Pseudomonadota bacterium
TGGTGCATGAAGACCACGCGGTCGCAAACCTTGCGCGCAAAGTTCATCTCGTGCGTGACCATCAGCAGCGTCATGCCTTCGGCTGCGAGGCTTTCCACCACCTGCAGCACCTCGCCGACCAGCTCCGGGTCCAGCGCCGAGGTGATTTCGTCGCACAGCAGCACTGAGGGCTGCATGGCGAGCGCGCGGGCAATCGCCACGCGTTGCTGCTGGCCGCCGGAGAGCTGGTCCGGCCAGGCGTCGAATTTTTCCGCCAGGCCGACGCGTTGCAGCAGTTGGCGGGCGTGAACTTCTGCCTCAGCACCTGCGGTTTTTTTGACCAGCGTCGGAGCCAGCATGATGTTCTTGCCGACGGTCAGGTGCGGGAACAGGTTGAAGCTCTGGAAAATCATGCCGACGCGCTGGCGCAACTCGCGCATGACCTGTGCGTTGTCGTGCAGCAGGTGTTTGCCGTCCACGCGCAGGGTGCCGCTCTGGAACACTTCCAGCCCGTTGATGCAACGCAGCAGCGTGCTTTTGCCGGAGCCGCTTTTGCCGATGATGGCAATCACCTCGCCGGCCTTGACGTCGAGGTCTATGCCCTTGAGCACCTCGTTGCTGCCAAAACTTTTGCGCAACTGGTTGATCTCGACCAGGGTTCTGACCGCTCCAGCGTTCGGGGCTGGAATCTGTGCAGTCTCGGGGCGGGTTATTGTCATGTCAGCGTCCATTTCTCAGTTTCCTTTCAAGCCTGCGCGCATACAGCGACACCGGAAAACACAGGGCGAAATACATCAGGGCCACGCAGCTGTAAACCAGAAAAGGTTTGAAGGTGGCGTTGGTGATCATGGTGCCGGCCTTGGTCAGCTCGATGAACCCGATCACCGACGCCAGCGCCGTGCCCTTGACCACTTGAACCAGAAAGCCGACGGTGGGCGGCACCGCAATGCGGACTGCCTGCGGCAGCACGATCTGGCGCAATTGCTCGCCGAAGTTCAGAGCCAGGCTTTGCGCGGCTTCCCATTGGCCCTTGGGGATGGCATCGACGCAGCCACGCCAGATTTCCGCGAGGTAGGCGCTGGTGTACAGCGTGAGCGCCACCGCTGCAGCCACCCAGGCCGGCACGTTGATGCCGAACAGCGCCAGACCGAAGTAGGCGAGGAACAGCTGCATCAGCAAGGGCGTGCCCTGGAACAGCAGGATGTAGCCGTCGAGCGCGACGCTGGTGGCTCTCGCGACTTTTTGGGCGCCCGGCGCAGCGCGCGTTGACCACAGCCGGCCGATCAGCAGCAGCATGCCCACGATGCCACCGCCTATGAAGGCCGTCAGCGACAGCGCGACGGTCCAGCGGCCGGCCAGCAGCAGGTTACGGAAGATGTCCCAGATGGAAAATTCAATCATGGCTTTTCCTGGTGTCTACCTGCCGAACAGGAACTTGGGTCCCGCCCAGTTCAGCAGCTTGCGCACACCGACGGACAAGGCCAGATAGATCGCGGTGGCGATGATGAAGGCTTCGAACGCGCGGAAGTTGCGGCCCTGGATCAGGTTGGCGGCATACGATAGCTCCTGCGTGGAGATCTGGCCGCAAACGGCCGAGCCCAGCATCACGATGATGATCTGGCTGACCAGCGCCGGCCAGACTTTCTTCAGGGCCGGCGGCAGCACCACGCGGGTGTAAATCTGCACGCGGTTGAAAGCCAGGCTCTCGGCCGCCTCGATCTGGCCGCGCGGCGTCGCCTCGACGCCGGCGCGGATGATTTCGGTGGCATAGGCCGACAGGTTGATCACCATGGCGATCACCGAGGCCAACTCCGGCGACAGTTTGACGCCCATGGCCGGCAGGCCGAAGAAGATGAAGAAAAGCTGGACGATGAAAGGCGTGTTGCGGATCAGCTCGACATAGCTGCCGACCACCCAGCGCAGCCAGAGCGGCCCGCTGGC
>JAZKIE010000498.1:0-7932 GCA_040385025.1 Pseudomonadota bacterium
ACTCCTGCGGAAAACCGCCAAAGTCGTGGATGGTTTTGGGCTGGTCCATCGCCGTTAGCCACCAGCCCTCGGTCAGCCAGTGCGCCGAAATGCACAAAATCAGCTGCGGCGGCGGGTATTTGGCACCGAACTGTGCGCCCAGCGCCTGCCAGCTGCGGCGGTATTCGTTGTCGCCGATGGCGTTCATCGGGCTGCCATGGCCGACAAACAAAACCGGCATGCGGTCGGATTTTTTCAGTGAACCCCAAGGGTCCTGCGGCACAGCGCCGGCGATCTCGGTCATAAACAATCCAGTTGCACGGCAAGTTTCAAGTAAGTATCCGCGGAAGGCGAAAAAACAAGGGCTGAGAAGCAGCAGAACACCTTGCTTTATTGGTGTTTGCCCTCCATTCATTCATAAGCGTACCTGTTATTATTTGTTGCACTGCAACATACCTCGTTGCCAAAGGTCTTCCCGCATGCTTTATCAAGTCTATGAAACCCAGCGCTCCCTGATGGAGCCCTTTGTCGACTTCGCGCAGGCCGCCGCCAAAATCTACAGCAGCCCGGGCTCGCCTTTCGGCCAGAACCCGCTGGCCCAGCGCATCTCCGCCGGCTACAGCCTGATTTACCGCTTGGGCAAGGATTACGAAAAACCAGAGTTCGGCATCACCACAGTGGACGTGGACGGCACCAACATCGCCATCCATGAACGGATCGAGCTCGACAAGCCTTTTTGCGAGTTGCGCCGTTTCAAGCGTTTCACCGACGACCCGGCCACGCTCACCAAACTCAAGGGCCAGCCCACCGTGCTGATCGTGGCGCCGCTGTCCGGCCATTACGCCACCCTGCTGCGCGACACCGTGAAGACGATGCTGAAAGACCACAAGGTCTACATCACCGACTGGAAAAACGCCCGCATCGTGCCGCTGTCTGACGGTTCCTTCTCGCTCGACGACTATGTCAACTATGTGCAGGAGTTCATCGGCCACCTGCAGGGCATTTACGGCAACTGCCACGTCATCAGCGTCTGCCAGCCGACCGTGCCGGTGCTGGCCGCCGTATCGCTGATGGCCAGCCGGGGCGAAACCACGCCGCTGTCCATGACCATGATGGGCGGTCCCATCGACGCGCGCAAATCCCCGACCGCCGTCAACAACCTGGCCATGAACAAGAGTTACGAGTGGTTCGAGAACAATGTGATTTACAAGGTGCCGGGCAACTTCCCTGGCGCCGGCCGCCGCGTTTACCCCGGCTTTCTGCAGCACACCGGTTTCGTCGCGATGAATCCGGACCGCCATGCCACCAGCCACTACGACTACTTCAAGGACCTGCTCAAGGGCGACGACGCCAGCACCGAGGCGCACACCAAGTTCTACGACGAGTACAACGCCGTGCTCGACATGGACGCCGACTACTACCTGGACACCATCAAGACCGTGTTCCAGGAGTTCAAGCTGGTCAACGGCACCTGGGACGTGAAGTCCATCACCGGCCAGCTTGAACGCGTGCGGCCCGAAGACATCACGACCACGGCCCACTTCACGGTTGAAGGCGAGCTCGACGACATCTCCGGCTCCGGCCAGACGGAAGCCGCCCACGGCCTGTGCCACAACGTGCCCAAGGCACGCCAGAAGCACCTGGAAGTCAAAGGCGCGGGTCACTACGGCATCTTCAGCGGCCGGCGCTGGCGCGACATCGTTTATCCGCAGGTCAAGGCCTTCATTCTTGAGCACAATGAGGCTGTAGCTCCCGCCAGCCGGAAGAAGCCTGCTGTCAAAGCAGCAGCAAAGGCGACCCCTCGCGCGGCGGCGAAAACCGCTGCAAAAAAAGCGGCTCCGCGACCCAGCCGGAAAACTGCGGCTAAAAAATAGCCTTGCCAAGGCGCGCACCGTGAATCTGCTTGCCCAGCGCATCAACGCCGCGCTGCCGCAAACCCAGTGCACGCGCTGCGGCTACCCGGACTGCGCAGCCTACGCGCAGGCCATCAGCGGCGCTGAGGCAGAGATCAACCAGTGCCCGCCGGGCGGCGCCGAAGGCATAACCCGCCTGGCGGCGATCACCGGCCGGCCGCCGCTGCCGCTCAATCCCGACAAGGGCAGCGAAGGTCCGCGCCACCTGGCCGTCATCGACGAAGCCTGGTGCATAGGCTGCACCCTGTGTCTGGACGCCTGCCCCACCGACGCCATCGTCGGCAGCAACAAACTCATGCACACGGTGATTGAGCCGTATTGCACCGGCTGCGAACTGTGCATTCCGGTCTGCCCGGTCGATTGCATCAGCCTGGAAAACGTCACCGAAGAACGCACGGGATGGGCTGCCTGGTCGCCAGCCGATGCTGCCCAGGCCAGCAATCGCTATGAAATTCATAGCTTGCGGCGCATGGAGGATGTGGGCCGGAACCAGAAAAGGCTTGAAGAAAAAGCGCAGGCCGTGCTGGCCGACCTGCCGGGGCACTCACAGCACACCGACCCGCTCGTGCTGGACCAGAAAAGGACCGTGATTGAGGCTGCTTTGGCCCGCGCACGCGCCAGGCGCGAGCCCGGCGGCTAGCCCAACGCGTCGTTGACCGAGTCCCTGAACTCCGCCAGGCTGACGGCACTGTCAATCTCGCGCGGCAAGGCATCGCGTATCGAGAAAACGCCGAGGATCTGCCCGCCGGCAGAAACAATCGGCAAATGCCGGAACCCGCGCTCCAGCAGGATCAGCACCGCATCCGACACGGTCATCTCGGGCACCACACACAGCGGGTTGTGTGTCATCACCTCGGACACCGGCGTCCTTTCAGCATTCAGCGCCTTGGCCAGCACGCGGGTCATCAGGTCCCGTTCCGTCAGGATGCCCTGCATGGCGCCCGCACTGTCAATGATCAGCACACTGCCGCAGTTGGCCTTGGTCATGACACAGGCCGCTTCCCAGACACTCGCCTGTGGCGACAGACTGACCACATGCCGATGCGGAATGGACTGGTAAACATTACGTTCGGGCATGGTGCTCTCCCCTGCTAGCGCAGCGACATGTTGAGCTTTTCCAGCGCTTTGGCGCCGGGACTGAGCTGACCGGCGCCCAGTTGGTTCAGCGGCGTCTCGCTGGTGTTGAGCACCACATGCAGGTCGGTGGCCAGCGGATCGACGTAAAGCAGCCCGGTCACCACCTCGCCACGCGCCTGGTGCGCGTTCATGTAACTCAGCGCGGCATATCGGTCGGTCGGGTCGTAGTCTGCCTGCAGCTTGCGAAACCGCAGCGGGGAGCCATCGTGCTGCAACACCTCGATCACCTCGCCCGGCGCATAACTGGTGGTGATTTCGTCACGCGGGCTGATGAAATCAATGCGGCTGACCGCCTCGTTGTGCTCGCGCACATAGTCGTAGCTTTTGGTGCTGCCCGCATGGTTGTTAAACGCCACGCAGGGGCTGACGATGTCAATAAACGCCGCACCCCCATGGCCGATGGCGCCCTTGATCAGCGGCACCAGTTGCGCCTTGTCGCCAGAAAAGCTGCGCGCCACGTAGGTCGCACCCAGTTGCAGCGCGATGGCCACCAGATCGACCGGGCTGTCGCTGTTGACCACGCCTTTTTTGCTTTTGGATCCCTGGTCGGCCGTGGCCGAAAACTGCCCCTTGGTCAGCCCGTAAACGCCGTTGTTCTCGACGATATAAACCATGTTGACGCCGCGCCGCATCGCATGAGCGAACTGGCCCAGGCCAATCGACGCGGAGTCGCCGTCTCCAGACACACCGAGGTACAGCAGGTCACGGTTGGCCAGGTTGGCGCCAGTCAGCACCGAAGGCATGCGCCCGTGGACGGTGTTGAAGCCATGTGACGCACCCAGAAAATAGTCCGGTGTTTTCGAGCTGCAGCCTATGCCGGACAGCTTGGCAACACGGTGCGGTGCAATGTCCAGCTCCCAGCAGGCCTGGATGATGGCCGCCGAGATCGAGTCATGCCCGCAGCCGGCGCACAGCGTGGAGATTTTCCCCTCGTAGTCGCGCCGGGTGTAGCCGACCTTGTTGACGGTCAGCGAGGGATGATGCAGCTTGGGTTTGGCCAGATACGTCATGAGAGGGCTTTGCTTGTCTGTGGGGGGGGCACGACGGCGGCCTGCACCTGCTGGCGGATGGCCTCGGTGATAAAACGCGCGGTGATCGGCGTGCCATCGAAATGCAGCACACGCACCAGGCGGGCCGGATCGACATCGAGTTCGTTGACCAGCAGGCTGTGCATCTGCGCATCACGGTTTTGTTCGACCACAAACACCTTGTCGTGCGCTGCAATGAACTCGGCGACGCTGGGCGGAAACGGAAAGGCGCGCAGCCGCATGGCGTCCAGGTGAATATCCGCCTCATCCAGCACATCCAGCGCCTCATTCATGGCCGGGCTGGTGGAGCCGAAATAGATAACACCCAACCGGGTCTTGCGGCCGGCGGGTCGCAGCACGGGCTGCGGCACCAGGGTGGCGGCCGTTTGAAATTTCTTCAGCAGCCTTTCGACGTTGTAGATGTAGTCCGGGCCGCGCTCCGAATACTGCGCATAGGCATTGCGCGTGGTGCCGCGGGTGAAGTAGCTGCCCTTGGTCGGGTGCGTGCCGGGCAAGGTCCGCCAGGGGATGCCGTCACCATCCACATCCTTGTAGCGGCCAAAATCCTTGCCCGCCTCCAGTTCTTCGGCGCTCATCACCTTGCCGCGGTCGTAGCTGCGGCTGTCGTCCCATTGGAAAGGCGCGCACAGGCGCTGGTTCATGCCGATGTCCAGGTCGGTCATGACGAACACCGGCGTTTGCAGGCGCTCCGCCAGGTCGAGGGCAGCGGCACAGTGATCAAAACACTCGTGCGGGTCTTCCGGCAGCAGCAACACATGTTTGGTGTCGCCATGCGAGGCGTAGGCGCAGGAGATCAGGTCGGCCTGCTGGGTGCGCGTCGGCATGCCGGTGGACGGCCCGCCACGCTGGACATTGATGATGGTCACAGGAATCTCGGCAAAGTAGGCCAGGCCGATGAACTCGGTCATCAGCGACACACCGGGGCCTGAGGTGGTGGTGAAGGCCCGCGCGCCGTTCCAGCCGGCGCCGACCACCATGCCGATGGAGGCAATTTCGTCTTCCGCCTGCACGATGGCGTAGTTGTTGCGGCCGGTGGCTGCATCAGTCCGGTATTTGGCGCAATAGGCCTGGAAGGCCTCCGCCACGGACGACGAAGGCGTGATCGGGTACCAGGCGGCCACGGTGGCGCCGCCGTACACACAGCCCAGTGCCGCGGCGCTGTTGCCATCGACAAAAATCTTGTCGCCCACCTGGTCGCTGCGCTGCACGCGTATGCCCAGCGGTGCCTGCAGGTGTTCGCTGGCGAAATCGCGCCCCAGGTGCAGTGCCTGCACATTGGAGGCCAGCAGTTTTTCCTTGCCCTTGTACTGCTCGGCAAACAGCTTTTCCAGCACGGCGGACTCGATACCCAGCAGCACCGACAAGGCGCCGACGTAAATGATGTTCTTGAACAACTGACGCTGGCGCGGGTCGGAATAAACCGCGTTGGAAATTTCGGTCAGCGGCATGCCGATGACGTGGATGTCGGCGCGGAACTTGTCTGGCGGCAGGGGCCGGGTGCTGTCGTAAAACAGGTAGCCACCGGGCTCCAGCTCGGCCACATCGGCGTCCCAGGTTTGGGGGTTCATCGCCACCATCATGTCGATGCCGCCGCGCCGGCCCTGGTAGCCCTTGCCACTGACACGCGCTTCGTACCAGGTCGGCAGGCCCTGGATGTTGCTGGGAAAAATATTGCGCGGACTGACCGGCACGCCCATGCGAAGGATGGCCTTGGCAAACAGCTCGTTGGCCGAGGCCGAGCCTGAGCCGTTGACGTTGGCGAACTTGATCACGAAATCATTGACGGCTTCTATGCGTTTTTTCATGCGGACACTCCCCCGGCAGGCACATCCCGGCAGGACGGCCCGGCCTGCGTCGTGGTCAGCAAAAACTTCTGCATGTCCCAGGCGCCGGTCGGGCAGCGCTCGGCGCACAGGCCGCAGTGCAGGCAGACATCTTCGTCCTTGACCATCACCCTGCCCGTCTTCAGTTCACCCGACACGTACAGGTCTTGCGCCAGGTTCAGCGCCGGCGCCTTCAGGCGGTCGCGCAGATCGGCCTCCTCGCCGTTGGCAGTGAAACTGATGCAATCCATCGGGCAGATGTCCACACAGGCATCACACTCGATGCAGGCGGGCTCGGCAAACACGGTCTGCACGTCACAGTTCAGGCAGCGGCCGGCCTCCTTGAAAGCAGTCGCCGCATCAAAGCCCAGCTCCACCTCGACGCGAATGTTGGCCAGCGCAATTTCTGCCTTGGCCCAGGGCACCTTGAAACGGGCATCGTTCGAGGTGTCGTTGTCATAACTCCACTCATGAATGCCCATCTTGGTGGACATCAGATTGGTCGTGGGATCGGGCCGCTGGCGGATGTCTTCGCCGTTCAGGAAGCGGTCAATCGACACCGCTGCCTCGTGTCCGTGCGCCACGGCGGTGATGATGTTTTTGGGTCCAAAGGCAGAATCACCGCCAAAAAATACATTCGGCACGCTGGACTGAAACGTCTGCTTGTCCAGCACCGGCAGGCCCCACTCGTCAAACTGCACACCGCTGTCGCGCTCTATCCACGGAAAAGCATTTTCCTGACCCACGGCAATCAGCACGGCGTCACACGGGACCAGCACATCAGGCTGGCCCGTCGGCACCAGCTTGCGTTTGCCTTTCGCGTCATACACCGCCTCCACCACTTCAAACGTCATGCCGGTAAGCTGGCCCTGGCTGTGCTCAAACGACTTGGGCACGTGGAAGTTGATGATGGGAATACCTTCGTGCTGGGCGTCTTCCTTCTCCCAGGGTGAGGCTTTCATTTCATCGAAGCCGCTGCGCACAATCACCTTCACGTCGCTGCCACCGAGGCGCCGGGCCGAGCGGCAGCAGTCCATCGCGGTGTTGCCACCGCCCAGCACAATCACGCGTTTTCCAATGCTGGTGATGTGGCCGAAAGACACCGAGGCCAGCCAGTCAATGCCGATGTGGATGTTCTCGCTGATCTCTTTGCGGCCCGGCAGGTCCAGGTCGCGCCCGCGCGGTGCGCCGCAGCCGACAAACACCGCGTCGTAGCCCTGGGACAGCAGGCCTTGCATGGATTCGATGCGTTGACCGCTTTTAAAGCTCACACCCAGGTCCAGGATGTAGCCGGTTTCTTCGTCGATCACCGACTCGGGCAGGCGAAAACGCGGAATCTGGGTGCGGATAAAACCACCGGCCTTGGCCTCGCCATCAAACACCGTGACCTCGTAGCCCAGCGGTGCCAGGTCGCGCGCCACCGTCAGGGACGCGGGACCCGCACCTATGCAGGCAATCCGTTTGCCGTTTTTGGGTGACAGCTTGGGCATGCGCTGGCTGACATCGTTTTTCATGTCGGCCGCCACACGCTTGAGGCGGCAAATCGCGACCGGTTCGGGCTGCTCATCACTGCCCTCCTCGACCCGGCTGCGCCGGCAAGCCGGCTCACAGGGCCGGTCGCAGGTTCGGCCCAGAATGCCGGGGAACACATTGGAGACCCAGTTGACCATGTAGGCGTCGCTGTAGCGACCCTGGCCAATCAGGCGTATGTATTCAGGAACAGGGGTGTGGGCCGGACAGGCCCATTGGCAATCAACGACCTTGTGGAAATAAGACGGATTGGCTACGTTGGTGGGCTGCAAGCGCTGTCTCCTTACCCCCTGCTTCCGCACTGACGGCCAGAAGGCCGAGCCAGTTTACGCCGCGCTTGCCGCAAAGCGCTCTCGGGTGAATCCCTCAGTCGGGCGCCGCTTGCAGTTTGCCGAAAGCTGCGACGACCTCGGGTGGCGCCTGAACCAGCTCAATCAGTACACCCTCCCCGGCGATGGGAAACTCTTCATTGGCCTTGGGGTGGAGAAAACAGATGTCAAA
>JAZKIE010000498.1:8032-14542 GCA_040385025.1 Pseudomonadota bacterium
ACCCAGAGTTTGGCCAGGCGCTGCTTGTCGGTGCCGCCTATGGCGATCTGCTGGATACCCAGCACCTTGAAAGGACGTGTCATACAAACTCCACAATCGGCTGATCGACACTGAGCGATTCGCCCTTGCTGGCCAGCACCTTGCCGACCACGCCGTCGGCGGTGGCAAACAGCACGTTTTCCATCTTCATGGCTTCGATCACCGCCACGCGTTCACCGGCCTGCACCTTCTGGCCGGGCTGTACGGCGACTTCAACCAGCAGGCCGGGCATGGGCGACAGCACAAAACGGCTCATGTCAGGCGGTGCCTTGTAAGGCATCAACGCATGCAGCGTGGCCGCGCGCGGCGACAACACCAGCGCGTCCAGCCGCGTGCCGTCGTGGGCAATGCGAATCGCCAGCGGATTGCGGCCGACGCCGCGCTCGACCTGCGCGGCAAAGGGCTGGCCATTGACGGTGCCGCGTATGCGGGCGCCGCCCAGATGCCATTTGCTACAAATTTCATAGCTGCTCGCGCCCGTGTCTATTCGGCTGGAGCCCGATTGAGCTTGAAAGTCGCGCACCGTCGCGGACTGCGAGGTGTTTTGCCCGCCAGCGCCCAGCTTGACCACCACAAACTCTTCACCGACCGTGACACCGTGTCCCGGCATCTGCCCACTGATGCCGGCCGCGCGGCCCAGCATGCGCCGGTTCACGTAGGCAGCCAGTGCCACCAGAAAGTCCGGGTCGGCATGCGGCACGTCTTCGGCGTGAAAGCCCTGGGTATAGTTCTCGGCGATGAAGCCGGTGTTGAAGTCGCCGGCGACAAACTTCGGGTGCGCCAGCAGCGCCGCCTGGAAAGGAATGTTGCTGCTGATGCCGCGGATCACAAAGGCATTGAGCGCCTCGCGCATTTTGGCAATGGCATCAAGACGGTCCTTGCCGTGGACGATCAGCTTGGCAATCATGGAGTCGTAAAACATCGGGATCTCGCCGCCGTCCTGCACGCCGGTATCGACCCGCACGCCGTACAGTTGCGAGGTGTCCGAGGCAAACATGGTTTCCCTGGGCGGCTGGAAGCGCACGAGCCGGCCGGTCGAGGGCAAAAAGCTGCGGAACGGGTCCTCCGCATTGATGCGGCACTCGATCGCCCAGCCATTTCGCTGAACATCCTTTTGCGTCAGCGGCAGTTTTTCACCGGCTGCCACCCGGATCATCAGCTCGACCAGGTCCAGGCCGGTGATGCACTCGGTCACAGGGTGCTCAACCTGCAGGCGGGTGTTCATCTCGAGGAAGTAAAAACTCTGGTCCTTGCCAACGACAAACTCCACCGTGCCGGCGCTTTCGTACTTCACGGCCTTGGCCAGCGCCACCGCCTGCTCACCCATGGCTTTGCGTGTGGCCTCGCTGATGAAGGGCGACGGCGCTTCTTCAATCACCTTCTGGTGGCGGCGCTGGATCGAACATTCGCGCTCATTGAGGTAAATCACATTGCCGTGCGAATCGCCCAGCAACTGGATCTCGATATGGCGCGGCTCCTCGACAAACTTCTCGATAAACACCCGGTCGTCGCCAAAGCTGTTGCGCGCCTCGTTGCGGCAGGATGTGAAGCCTTCCAGCGCCTCCTTGTCGTTAAACGCAACACGCAGGCCCTTGCCGCCGCCGCCGGCACTGGCCTTGATCATCACGGGGTAACCAATGCCTTTGGCAATTTCCACGGCCTTTTCTGCCGTTTCAATCGCATCGTTCACGCCGGGAATGCAGTTGACGCCGGCCGCACCAGCCAACTTCTTGGATTCGATCTTGTCGCCCATGGCAGCAATCGAATAATGCTTGGGACCGATGAAGACGATGCCCTCTTCTTCCACGCGTTTGGCAAAACCGGCGTTTTCGCTGAGGAAGCCATAACCGGGGTGCACCGCCTGGGCGCCGGTTTGTTTGCAGGCGGCGATGATCTTGTCGGCCTGCAGATAACTGTCGCGGCTGGGCGCCGGACCGATGTTGATGGCTTCGTCGGCCAGTTCGACATGGCGCGCGTCCTTGTCGGCATCGGAATACACCGCCACCGTTTTGATGCCCATCTTGCGGGCGGTCAGGATGACGCGGCAGGCGATTTCACCCCGATTTGCAATCAGTATTTTTTCAAACATACGCTTTCTCCATCGGGGTGAAATCGCCTGCATGCACTTCGTGCATCAGGCGATGTAGCTGCGCTGCTGCGCCGCTTTGCGGCTGGTCACCCCGATTCGCTATAAGGATTTTTTTTAACATTTTTCTCTTTCGGTCATGACACGCAGGGCCTCAGCCTTTGAGGCCTTTTGCCGCACGTTGCTGTATTTCCTCGGTGGTCTGCTTGAGCGCGCACAAAGCCCCGATCAGCAGCGCTGAGCTGACGATGACATGGCGCTCAGGGCCCACGGCTTCGGCTTGCAGGACTTCGACCTTCACGCCCAAAGTCCGGAGCCGATCCGCCAGTGCGGTCTGTACCGCCCACGGGACATTCGTATCGGCTGGATCACCCACCACAAAAACACGCAACTCTGGATTCATAAGCGTTTTGTTCAGATGCTCCATGGGCTCGTACGAATCGGAATAACCGGTCGCATCGACCGTCCAGCCTCGCAGCTTCATGCGCATGGCCGGCGAGGACACGGCTGAGGTCGGGACTGCGCAAACCACGTCGGAGCGATAGCCGAGCAGCGAAGCCACCACATGGCCGCCGCCGCTTAATCCGGCAATCGAGATTTCCTGAATTTCATGGCGTTTTTTGATTTCGTCGATGGCGGCCGACACCAGCCGCGCTTCCGGAGCACGCCTGCGCTCCTTGTGCGCGCCCGAGGAGCCGAAGGTGCCCGGCCTGCCGATAAAAACATAGGGCACGCCGAAACGCTGCGGCACGGTGTCAATCACCGCCTGCATCCTCGCGGGCGTGGTGGCCGCATACGTTATGTCGACCACCGTATCCTGCACCAGCAGGTCCCCGGAGAAGAAGAACAAGGCCCTCGGATTCATGCCCTCCCTGAGGCCGGCGTGCCAGTAGCGAAGGCATTCACCGTTGGCTCCCTCCGGCTGCGCCCAGACGGCGTTGACCGTCGCGACGCATTGCTCCCGCGTCGCCCGTGTTCCGTGAATCACAGCCGCATTCGTAAACGGCGCATCAGCGGCGGGGAAATCAATGCGTCCCGACTGGGCATGGGCGGCGCAACACGCAAGCAGCGCCAGCGCCATGCCAAACGTGCGGGCCAAGCCTGCGTGCGAGCTCATAGGGGGATGTTCCCGTGTTTGCGCCACGGGTTCTCGAGTTTCTTGTCCTTAAGCATCACCAGCGAGCGGCAGATGCGCTTGCGGGTTTCGTGCGGCAGGATCACATCGTCGATGAAGCCACGCGCGCCGGCGACACGGGGCTGGGTGATCAGCATACGGGTGAACATAGCGTTATTGCAGTCCCAACTTCTTGCGCATTTCGACGTTCTTGGCGTCGGCGCGCTGGGAGGCCGGCCTGGCGTCAAGCCGCGCTACATAGGCGGTGAAGGATGGACTGGGCTCGATCTGCTTGAAGCCGATCAGGAAGCGCAGCATGCCGCCGAAGACGACGTCCGCCATCGAAAACTGTTCGCCGAGCAGGAACGGCCCTTTCGCGATGGCGCCCTCTGCGGCCGCAAGCATCGCGTCGTAGGTGCCCCATCCCGCGGAGACCTCCTTGACCTCCCAGCCCGAGTGCTTTGCCATCACGGCGGGTTCAATCACACTGGGTGCAAAAAACGACCAGCGCAGGTAGGTGCCGCGCCGCGGGTCATCGAGCGCGGGGCACAGCCGCCCGGGCGCATACCGGTCCGCGAGGTAAAGCGCGATCGCGGCGGCCTCCGTCACGACCAGACCATCATCCAGCAGCGTGGGCAGCTTGCCCATCGCGTTTTTTGACAGGACGTCCGGTTGCTTCTGCTCGCCTTTCATGATGTCGACAATATGAAGCTCGTAAGGCACGCCGGCTTCCTCAAGCGCCCAGATCGTGCCGGCGGCGCGCGAGTAGGGATGGTAGTAAAGCGTCAGGGCCATGGTCGTCTCCTGGGGTTGAGGGTCAGAGCGGAATGTTCCCGTGTTTGCGCCACGGGTTCTCGAGTTTCTTGTCCTTGAGCATCACCAGCGAGCGGCAGATGCGTTTGCGGGTTTCATGCGGCAGGATCACATCGTCGATGAAGCCACGCGCGCCGGCGACAAAGGGGTTGGCAAAACGCGCCTTGTATTCGGCTTCCTTCGCGGCCAGCTTGACCGGGTCGCCCTTGTCTTCGCGGAAGATGATCTCGACCGCGCCCTTGGCGCCCATGACGGCGATCTCGGCATTCGGCCAGGCGAAGTTGACATCACCGCGCAAATGTTTGGAGCTCATCACATCGTAAGCCCCGCCATAGGCTTTGCGCGTGATCACCGTAATCTTCGGCACCGTGCATTCGGCATACGCATACAGCAGCTTGGCGCCGTGTTTGATGATGCCGCCGTACTCCTGGCTGGTGCCGGGCATGAAGCCAGGCACATCCACAAAGGTGATCACCGGGATGTTGAAGGCATCACAAAAGCGCACAAAACGCGCCGCCTTGATCGAGCTCTTGATGTCCAGGCAACCGGCCAGCACCAGCGGCTGGTTGGCGACGATGCCGACGGTCTGGCCTTCCATGCGGGCAAAACCGATGATGATGTTTTTCGCATACTCGGGCTGCAACTCGAAGAAGTCGCCGTCGTCCACCGTCTTGGTGATCAGCTCCTTCATGTCGTAGGGCTTGTTCGGGTTCTCGGGCACCAGCGTGTCCAGGCTCAGGTCCATGCGGCCTGCCGGGTCAGCGCTGGGGCGTATCGGCGCCTTTTCACGGTTGTTTAGCGGCAGGTAGTTGTAGAGCCGGCGCAGCATCAAGAGCGCCTCGACATCGTTTTCAAACGCCAGGTCGGCCACCCCGCTGCGCGTGGTGTGCGTGGTGGCGCCGCCCAGCTCTTCGGCCGTCACTTCTTCATGCGTCACGGTTTTCACCACCTCGGGGCCGGTGACAAACATATAACTCGAATCCTTGACCATGAAGATGAAGTCGGTCATGGCCGGGGAATACACCGCACCGCCGGCGCAGGGCCCCATCACCATGCTGATCTGAGGCACCACCCCGCTGGCCATCACATTGCGCTGGAACACGTCAGCATAACCACCGAGCGAGGCCACGCCCTCCTGGATACGCGCGCCGCCTGAATCGTTGAGGCCGATCACCGGCGCGCCGACCTTCATGGCCTGGTCCATCACCTTGCAGATTTTCTCGGCATGCGCTTCGGACAGCGCCCCACCGAACACGGTGAAGTCCTGGCTGAACACAAACACCAGGCGGCCGTTGATCATGCCGTAGCCTGTCACCACACCGTCGCCCGGCGGCCGGTTAGCCTCCATGCCGAAGTCGGTGCAACGGTGCTCGACAAACATGTCCCACTCTTCAAACGTTCCTTCGTCGAGCAGCAGCTCCAGCCGCTCGCGCGCCGTCAGCTTGCCCTTGCCATGTTGCGCGTCTATGCGCTTTTGCCCGCCGCCCAGCCGGGCTGCAGCACGCTTTTTTTCGAGTTGTTCAAGAATTTCCTGCATGGTGTGCTTTCACTGTCTTTGAATTTGCTATTTATTTGATAGCTACCTGCGCTTGTCCCGTATGGGCTGCAAGCAGATTTCGTGCTGCGATGGAGGCCGGAAGCTGGCCGCTGGCTACCAAGGTCATCAAATCAGGCAACAGGGCACTGACGGCCGGGTCTTTCCGGAAAGCCTGCTTGAGCCCCGCGTCAATTCGCTCCCACATCCAGGACAAGGACTGCTGCTGGCGCCTGGCGGCCAGCCGGCCGTTGCCGGTCTGTATGGATCTGAATTGCGTCACCGCTCCCCAGAAAACATCGACGCCGGTGTTGTGCAACGCACTGAGCTGGATCACCTGGGGATGCCAGAACGAATCGTAGGCGGCGGCCTGCGCCTGGCTCATGGCATTGTTGACAAGACCAAACAAACGCATGGCCGAGGTGATCTGCGCCTGGGCTCGCATCGCCGCGTCGGCGTCGATGTCAGCCTTGTTGATGATGACCAGGTCGGCCAGCTCCATCACCCCTTTTTTGATCGCCTGCAGGTCGTCGCCCGCATTGGGCAGCTGCATCAGCACAAACATATCGGTCATGTTGGCGACCGCGGTTTCGCTCTGGCCCACACCCACGGTCTCCACAATCACGATGTCATAACCCGCTGCTTCGCAAACCAGCATGGCCTCGCGGGTTTTTTCGGCCACACCGCCCAGCGTACCGCTGGAGGGACTGGGACGGATGTAGGCCTTTTCATGGACCGACAGTTTTTCCATGCGCGTCTTGTCGCCCAGGATGGAGCCGCCCGAGACGGTGGATGAAGGGTCTATGGTCAACACCGCCACGCGATGCCCCTGCTTGATCAAATGCAGGCCCAGCACTTCGATGAAGGTTGACTTGCCGACGCCGGGCACACCGCTGATGCCGAGACGAAAAGCCTTGCCGGTGT
>JAZKIE010000499.1:0-3943 GCA_040385025.1 Pseudomonadota bacterium
AAAGCCTCCAGTTCCTGGTTGGACAGGCGCAAGGCGGTCTCAATCGCCTTGATCTCGGTCACATCCGCATCAATACCGACCCAGAACAATACGTCGCCCTTGTCATCGAACACAGGAGACGCCCGGTAAGACATGGTGTGGTAAGTGCCGTCCCGGGCCAGCATGCGGCGCAAGCCGACGTAAGGCGTGCGGGTCTCGCGCGCGGCCCGCCAGTTGGCGGTCATGTCGTCCAGGTCATCGGGATGAACAGCGGCCAGCCACTTGTGCCCCATCCAGTCGGCGGGCGTGCCGCCCATCAACTCATACCACTTGCGGTTGGCATAGATCACGCGGCCTCCGGGCTCAGCGTTCCAGATGACCTGCGGCGCCTGCTCGGCCAGCACGCGGAACAAGGCTTCCTGCCGCACCAGCGCGGCGGTCCGCTCGACGACTTTTTCTTCCAGCCCAAGGTTGAGCTGGTGCACCTGTTCAAACAAGCGGGCATTTTCAATCGCAATGGACGCCAGTTGCGCCAGCTCGACCGCTACATACTGGTCCTGCACGGTGAACTCGCCCTCGAATTTATCGGTGAGCTGCAACAGGCCGACATTCTCGCCGTCGCGCCCGGTCAGGGGCACGGCCAGCCAGCCGCGCATGGCGGGGACTTGTTCCATACTGCGGGCAAACTCGCGCCAGCGTGGATACACCTCCAGCTCCGCCTGGCTCAGCCGCAACGGGCTGTTGGTTTCACAGACGAGGGAGGCGATGCCGCTTCCATGCGACTGGCTGACAAAGTCACGGCAGTTGGCATATTTGTCCGAGAAAGACACGGCATTCATCGCCGACGCCGGCTCGCCCCGGGCCACCAGACTCACCACCGCCTGGTGCACACCGACGACGGCCCTGGCCTGCTCCACGGTTTCCTGCAGGGTGGCGTCCAGCGTGCGGCGGCTGGTGATGGCCTGGGTTGCGTCGGCCGCGCGCTGCAGGGTGAACAGGTAGGCCTGAACATCGCTCTCGGCCCTGACCTGGGCGGTCATGTCCAGCCCGACCACAAACCGCGCCGGTCGGCCGTCGTAGTGCACGACGCGGGAAACGGTTTCCACATGGAACTCGCTGCCGTCCTTGCGCCGGTGCAAGCGGCGGTTGACGTCTTCCCGCAGTCCGCTGGCGATTTCAGCTCGCAGGCGCCGGCCTTCGATGTCCGAGCGGATGTCAAAGATGTCCATGCCGAGGAACTCTTCACGCGTGTAGCCATAACGCCTGATACACGCTTCGTTGACCGCCATGAACGCCTGGCTCTCGACATCGACCACCCACATGGGCACCGGCGCGGACTCAAAAAGCGCGGCGTATCGCTGCTCGCTGTTCATCAGCGCCTGTTCGGACAACTTGCGCCGGGTGATGTCGCGCTCGACCGCCACGAAGTGCGTGAACTGGCCCTTGCCGTCGGCGATGGGGACCACATCGAGGTCCAGCCAGAACTCTTCGCCATTTTTTTTGTAATTGATCAACTCCGCGCGCACCGGCTTCATTTGCCTGAGTGCTGCGCCTATGCGGTCAAGTTCGGCGCGCTGCGTTTTCGGGCCCTGCAGAAAACGCGGCGACCGGCCCAGCGCTTCCTCACGGCTGTAGCCGGTGCGGCGCACAAACGCATCATTGACAAACACGATGCGCGGACCGGGCTGCTCGAGCGGGCTGGTCTCGGTGATCATCACGATGTCATTCAGGCGGGAAATGCTGGTTCCCAGCAAGCGAAGCTGCTCCTGCGAGTCGTGTTTTTCGGTGATGTCCTGGAGGGCGCCCACCACGCGCACGATCTTGCCGTCCTGCATCAGCGCCAGCCCCTGCGTGCGCACCCAGATCGACCGGCCTTTCATGGTCACCAGGGGCAGTTCCAGGTCCCAGGCGGTGCCGTGTTCAGCGGCGGCGCGGGCAGCCGCCTGCAGTGCGGGCTGCGCTTCGGGGGCGTAACAGGCCATGGCCTGCGCCACGCTGAACGGGGCGTCGGGCTCCAGCTCGTAGATCCGGTAGACCTGCTCGGACCAGACCGGTTGCATGCCGTCGAGCACAACTTCCCAGCCGCCGATTTTTGCCATTTCACCGGTCCGCTTGAGCATTGCCGTGGTTCGCGCGGCGGCCTGCTGCGCAAGTTTTCGCGCCGTCACGTCCTGCACCACCCCGGCCCGCAACATGCCCGCACCCGTGCTGTCGTTGTGCGGCTCGCCAATCTGGTGGATCCAGCGGCTCTGCCCATCCGGCGTGATGATGCGGTATTCAACGTCGAGCGGCAGGCCTTCCCGCAGGGCCTCCTCACGCAGACGCCCGTACTCGGCGCGATCGTCCACATGGATCAGGCCCATCAGGCTTTCGGGCCTGCCGTCGAACGCTTCGCGCGCCAGCCCGTACAGCGCATACACCTCGTCAGACCACCAGAGCAGGCCGGTGTTCATGTCCAGCTCCCAGTTACCGATGCGCCCCAGGCGCTGGGCATTGAGCAGCTTGCGCTGAACTTCGCGCAACTGGTTGTAGCTGCGTGTCTGCTCCATCTGCAGCCGCTCAAGGTGAGTGATGTCGCTGAACACCATCAAGGCGCCGACGATGCCCTCAGGGCCGCGCATCGGCCGGTAGCTGCAACTGATCAACCGCCCCCCGGTTTCGCGCTGGTTGTTCACAAGGATGTGCAGGGGCCCACCGCTGTCGCCCTGCAAAGCCCTGAACAAGGGAAGCTGCTCGAAGCTGAACAGCGTTTGCGTACCCGGCAAAAACAGGCCCTGACGCTCTGGCCAGCGCGGGGACAGGACCATGGACATCTCGTCGATGGCAAACAGCCGGGATGCGGTTTCGTTGATCAGCAACGGCCGCCCCGTGGTGTCTATGGCCATCAGGCCTTCCTGCATGCTGTTGACGGTCAGCTCCAGCGTCGCGTAGGCCTGCCGGCTGCGGGCCAGCTCATTTTCCACATCACGTTCACGCTGCTCCAGCGAGTCGGCCATCAGGTTGAAGCCTGCGGCAATCCTCGAGAACTCCCCCTGCAGGGTGTTGTGGCGAATCGGGATGCGGACATTGAGATGGCCCGCTTCCAGCTGATGCGTCGCGTCGAGAATCTGACGCGTCGGCCCCACAATGGCTGCGCCGCCTATCATCCAGGCCACCCACCCGCCCAGGAAGGCGACCAGCGCCAACACCGCCAGCTCCAGCCATAGCTGCTTTTGACCCGGACCCACGATCAGGTTGCGGTCCATGCTCACCGACACAAAAACCGCCGTCTCAGCGTTGGCGCTGCTGGGCATGAAGGCCCACAGGCGCTCGCGTCCGGCGCCGTCCACGCCCTCGCTCACGCCGGTGCGCCAGGCTTTCACGGCCTCCTTCAGGACCGGGCTGCGAACCTTGTCCCCGACCTTGATCGGCAGCTTGGGGGTGCCGGCGAGCAAAGCGCCTTCGCGGTCCTGAACACCGAGGGCGGCGCCGACCGGTAGCTGAATGCTGGCAATCGTTTTGGCCATCTGGGCCAGGTCGAACGAGGCAAACACAACACCCGTCACCTGGCCCTCGGTGTTGATGACGGGCTGGGCATAGGTGATCACCGGCTTGTTGGCCAGGCGCCCGACCGCGAAGGTGCCAATCACAAAGCGGCGCTGGGTGAGGGCTTCGCGAAAATACGCGCGGTCTCCGAGAAACGCTTTGGTGTCGCCGCTCAGGGCATGACAGCGGGTGTTGCCGTCCAGGCCGATGACACCCAGGTTGGCATATTCCGGGAGGCTGCGGGTCAGGCCCGCGAAGTATTGGTCGCAACGCGGGTTGTCCGTTTCCTGCATGCCAGGCAGCGACGCGAGCAGCGTCAGCACCAGGCGCGCGGAATCGGCCACCCGCTCCTGGCTGGCCGCCGCCAGCGATGCGGCGAACTGGAGGTTGTCCTTGGCCCGCTCCACCTCGGCGTCGGCGTTGTGCAGCGCCTTGATGA
>JAZKIE010000500.1:0-3665 GCA_040385025.1 Pseudomonadota bacterium
GCTGGCGTTGGAGCGCACGTCGCTGCCAATATTGGCGTTCACGCCAGTGCGCACGCCGACACCGGTAGTGCTGCTTGCACCGGTTCCCGATGTCGCTGTGTTGGCGCCAGCGCCGGCATTCACGCCGACGCCAACACCCACCTGGGCATGGGCTGCAAAAACCAGCGTGGCACTCAGGGCCATCGCGGCGGGAAGGGATCGCATTGAAAACTTGTTCATGGTTGACTCCTGAAACTCGCTTGATCTAAAAACACCATTTGCAAAGAACCAAAAGGAACATGTGCAAAAGCCATATCCAAGTGGATTGGTTGATACAAATTTAGCGCGGTATTTCAAACCGACTTATCGGCTGGCCACCATCAAGCGCGTAGGACGCGGCCCTTTACAAACCCTTCATACAGCGAGCGCGGGGCGCTGGTGCAGCGACGAAAAATGAGCTTGCTGTCCTACAGTTGCTTTGCCGCCGTCCGAGCAACAATAGGGGCCTTCCTTTCCTGCAGCTTTATCGTTGCCGCCTCATGCTAGTTCCCGAGTCCCTTATTCAGGTCAGCCCAACGTCGCCCGTTGTCGCGCCCCCCATGAACGACGCCGATGCCCTGGCTGAAACCCAGGAAGTGATTGCGGCGGCGGCCTTGAGCTTTTCTCTGAAGGTGCTGACGGTCAACATCCACAAGGGCTTTACCTTCTTCAACCGCAAGTTCATCCTGCATGAACTGCGTGAAGCGGTGCGCACCGTGGGCGCTGATGTGGTGTTTCTGCAAGAGGTGACCGGCACCCACGCGCGCCATGAAAGCAAGGTGGCCAACTACCCGGCCACGCCGCACTACGAGTTTCTGGCCGACAGCATCTGGCCGCAGTTTGCCTATGGCCGCAATGCGGTCTACACCAACGGACACCACGGCAATGCCGTGTTGTCCAAATTCCCCATTGTCAGTTTCGAAAACCGTGACGTGTCCATCAGCGGGCCAGAGCGCCGTGGCCTGCTCCATTGCGTGTTGCAAATTCCCGGCCGCGAAACCAATGTGCATGCAATTTGTGTGCACCTGGGCCTGGCCGAGTCGCATCGCCTCAAGCAGCTGGGCATGTTGTGCGAGATGGTGCGCAATGACATTCCGGCGAGCGCCCCGGTGATTGCCGCGGGCGATTTCAACGACTGGCGCCACCGCGCGCACGACGTGCTGGCGCAGGGCGCCGGCATGCACGAGGTTTTTGTGCAGGCCAACGGCAAGGCGGCACGCACTTTCCCGGCCCGTTTTCCGGTGTTGCGGCTGGACCGCATTTACGTGAGAAATGCCATCGGCCATGCACCGGTGGTGCTGCCGCCCAAGCCCTGGTCGCACCTGTCGGACCACGCGCCGCTGGCCGCCGAAATCGAACTCTGACCCTCGAGCCACAGGAGACAAGTCGATGCGCGGACGCTGGGTGCCAGGCAACAAGTTCACACTGCTCGAAAACGGCGAGGATTTTTTCCCGCGGGTTTTCGAATGTATTGCCGCCGCGCAGCGCGAAGTGCTGCTGGAGACCTTCATCCTGTTTGAAGACAAGGTCGGTCAGGCCTTGCAGGAAGCCTTGCTGGCCGCGGCACGGCGTGGCGTGCAGGTCGACATCACCATCGACGGTTACGGCTCGCCCGACCTGTCGCCCGGCTATATCTCCGCACTGACCTCGGCCGGCGTGCGTGTGCATGTGTTTGACCCCAGCCCGCGCCTGTGGGGCTATCGCACCAACCTGTTTCGCCGCATGCACCGCAAGATCGTGGTGGTCGACGGCAAGCGCGCCTTTGTGGGCGGCATCAATTATTCGGCCGACCACCTGGCAGACTTCGGGCCCGAGGCCAAGCAGGACTATGCGGTCGAGGTGGAGGGGCCGCTGGTTGCCGAGATCGAGCAATTCGTGCGGGCCCAGCTCCAGCTTGGCCAGCAAGCGCCCGGTGGTCCGCTCAAGCGACTGCTCAAGCGGAAGCCGGCGATGCCGGCCCTGGCGGCGCTGCCAGCCGCAGGCCATGCGCAGGCCATGCTGGTCACGCGCGACAACCGCGATCACCAGAACGACATCGAGCGCCACTACCGCATCGCGATTCGTGGCGCGCGCCAGCGCATCATCATCGCCAACGCCTACTTCTTTCCCGGCTACCGCCTGCTGCGCCAGTTGCGCAAGGCGGCCAAACGCGGCGTGGACGTGCGCCTGATCCTGCAGGGCGAGCCCGACATGCCCATCGTCAAGATCGCTGCCAGCATGCTGTACCACCACCTGCTGGGCGCCGGCGTGAAGATTTATGAATACAGCGACAGGCCGTTGCACGGCAAGGTCGCGCTGACCGACAACGAGTGGTCCACCGTCGGCTCCAGCAACCTCGACCCGCTGAGCCTGTCGCTCAACCTTGAAGCCAACGTCATCATCAAGGACCGCGACTTCAACCAGCATCTGGCGGAGAACCTGGAAAAACTGATGCAGGCCAGTTGCCGGCAAATCCAGGTGGGCGACCTGCCCGAGTCACCCATGTGGGTCAGGCTGCGCAGCTTTTTTGTGTTTCATTTGCTGCGCCGCTACCCGGCCTGGTTCGGCTGGCTGCCGGCGCATCTGCCGCGCCTGACGCCGGCCGAGAAGCTGCTGGGCGAGCCGGGCGTCGATCACATCAACGAAGGCCAGGCTTCATGACGGCTGCATCGGCTGTGCGGGGCGCAGCGCCCAAGGCCGGCATCACCGGCAAGCCCTGGTGGCCCTGGCTCAAACGTATCGCCACACTGGTGTTTTTTGGCCTGGTGGCCTGGCTGCTGGTGGAACAGGGCCGCGCCATCGAATGGCAGGAGGTGTTTGCCGCACTGCGTGCCTACCCGCCTGTGCTGCTGCTGGGCGCGCTGGCATTGGGCGCCCTGAGCCTGGGCCTGTACAGCTGCTTTGACCTGCTGGGCCGCCACTACACCGGCCACACGCTGCGCGCGCCCACGGTGATGCTGGTGACTTTCATCAGTTATGTGTTCAACCTCAACCTGGGCTCGCTGGTGGGCGGTGTCGCTTTTCGCTACCGGCTGTATTCCCGGCTGAAGCTGGACACGCCCACCATCACCCGGGTGTTGACGCTGAGCATGCTGACCAACTGGATCGGTTACCTGTTCCTGGGCGGTCTGGTTTTCGGCTTTTACACGCCGGAGCTCCCGCCGGGCTGGAAAATCAGCAGCGGCGGCCTGCAGATTCTGGGCTTTGGGCTGCTGGCCACCTCGCTGGCCTACCTGCTGCTGTGCGGGCTGTCGAAGCGGCGCAGCTTCAGCCTGCGTGGCCATGAACTGGAACTTCCCTCCGGCAGGCTGGCCTTGCTGCAGGTCGCCATGGGTGCGCTCAACTGGCTGATCATGAGTGGCCTGGTGTTTTTGCTGCTGCAGCAAAAAGTGGCCCTCCCCACCGTCGCCGGCGTGTTGCTGGTGGCGGCCGTGGCCGGTGTCATCGCCCACGTGCCTGCCGGCTTGGGCGTGCTTGAGGCCGTGTTTGTGGCGCTGCTGTCGCACCAGATGCCGACGCACCAGTTGCTGGCCGCGCTGGTGGCCTACCGCGTCATCTATTACCTGGTGCCGCTGGTGATTGCCACCGTGGCCTACCTGGTGACGGAAGCCCGCGCCAAATCGCTGGCCGGCGCTGGCGCGCAGACCCCGCCGGCCTGACAAACCACC
>JAZKIE010000501.1:0-3140 GCA_040385025.1 Pseudomonadota bacterium
GCCAGCTCGGTGTATGTGACCAAACAGGGCGAACTCTGGTTTGGCGGTGAAGACCATGACCGCATGGACCTGTTGCCCGAGAAGAAAACTTACCAGGCCGGCGAGACCGCCAAGTTCCAGGTGCGCATGCCTTTCCGATTTGCCACCGCGCTGGTCGCGATCGAGCGCGAAGGCATCATCGACACCCAGGTGATTCAGCTCAACGGCCAGGACCCGACCGTGCAACTTCAGGTCAAGGAGGGCTGGGGACCGAATGTGTATGTCAGTGTGCTGGCCCTGCGCGGCCGCCTGCGCGAGGTGCCCTGGTACAGCTTTTTCACCTGGGGCTACAAGGCGCCGCGTGAATGGTGGACCTCCTTCTGGTACGAAGGCCGCGAGTACGTGGCGCCCACCGCGCTGGTGGACCTCAGCAAGCCGGCCTTCCGCCTCGGCCTGGCGGAAATCCGTGTCGGCACCCAGGCGCACCAGCTTGCCGTCACCGTCAAGGCCGACAGGGAAAGCTACCCGGTGCGCGGACAGGCCCAGGTCACCATCTCGGCCAAGCTGCCCAATGGCCAGCCGGCCGCGAACGCCGAAGTCGCACTCGCTGCGGTGGACCAGGCGCTGCTGGAACTGATGCCCAATAACTCCTGGGACCTGCTGGGCGCGATGCTGCAGCGCCGCGCCTGGGGCGTGGAAACCTCGACCGCACAAATGGAAATCATTGGCCGCCGGCACTACGGCCGCAAAGCCGTTCCGGCGGGTGGGGGCGGCGGGCGCAGCAACACGCGCGAGCTGCTGGACACGCTGCTGCTGTGGAACCCCAAACTGCAACTCGATGCCAAGGGCCAGGCCGTGGTCACCGTGCCGCTCAACGATGCGTTGACCACTTTCAAGATTGTCGCGGTCGCCGACAGTGGCACCGGTCTGTTCGGTACCGGACAAACGGTGATCAAGGCCACGCAGGACCTGCAGATCATCAGTGGGCTGCCGCCGCTGGTGCGCGAGGACGACCAGTTCCGCGCGCAGCTCACCTTGCGCAACACCACGAAAGCCGCGATGAAGGTCGAGGTCAGCCCGCGCGCGACCCTGCTCGACCTCAAGCCGCAAACCGTGGATATCCCCGCCGGTGAGGCGCGTGAAGTGGCCTGGATGGTGACGGCGCCGGCGCAACTGGCGCTGACACGTGCGGAAGCCATCCTGTGGGAGATTGAAGCCAGGGACACGGTCAGTGGCGCGCGCGACGGCCTGAAGGCGCGCCAGCGCATCATTCCGGCGGTGCCTTTGAGCGTGCAGCAGGCCACGCTGGTGCAGGTCGATGGCAGCTTCACGCTGGACGTGAACCCGCCAGCGGACGCCCTGCCTGGCCGTGGCGGCCTCAAGATGTCGCTGCAACCGAAACTCGCGGAAGGCATGGACGGTGTGCGCGACTGGTTTGCCAACTACCCGTTTGCCTGCCTGGAACAAAAGACCAGCAAGGCCGTCGGTCTGCGCGACGCCAGGCTCTGGCAAACCGTGCTGGCGCAGTTGCCGGGCTACCTGGACGGCGACGGCCTGGCCAGCTACTTCCCGCCGCGTGACGGCGAAGCCTCGCGCGGCAGCGATGTACTGACCGCTTACCTGCTGGCGGCCACCCATGAAGCGGCTGCCATCAACCCGGCGTTTGCCATGCCCGACGAAGCGCGCGCACCGATGGAGCGCGGGCTGATCGCCTTTGTCGAAGGCCGCATCCAGCGCGAGTTCTGGAGCCCGCGCAAGGACCTGGACGTGCGCAAGCTGGCCGCCATCGAGGCGCTCTCGCGTTACGGCAAGGCCCAGGGCCGCATGCTGGGCAGCATCACCATCGCGCCGAACCAGTGGCCGACACACGCGGTGATCGACTGGTTCAACATCCTCAAACGCGTGGCCGACGTGCCGCAGCGCGAGCAGCGCCTGGCCGAGGCAACGCAGGTGCTGAAGTCGAGGCTGTCTTACCAGGGCACCAAGCTCATTTTCAGCACCGAAAAGGACGACTACTGGTGGTGGCTGATGGTCAATGGCGACGTCAACACCGCACGCCTGATGCTGGCGGTGATGGACGACCCGGCCTGGAAGGACGACATGGGCAGGCTCGCCAACGGCTTCATAGGCCGGCAGCAAAAAGGCGCCTGGCATACCACCACCGCCAACCTCTGGGGCGGGCTGGCGCTGGACCGCTTCTCGGCGAAGTTCGAATCGACACCGGTGGCCGGCGTGACCAAAGCGACGCTGGCCTCGGCCGCTGCCGCTTCGGCCAGTGTGGACTGGGCCAAAGTCACGCGTATTCCGCCTGGCGATGCCGCGGGCCTGCCGAACCAGACTTCGTTCTTCGGCGCGCCGGCCTCGCCAGGCAAGCTGCGCGGCAACAGCATGTTCCTGCCCTGGGGCGCAACGACAGCCGGAGGCAAAGACACGCTGACCGTGACCCAGCAAGGCACGGGCAAGCCCTGGCTGACGCTGCAGTCGATTGCCGCCGTCCCGCTCAAGGCGCCGTTCAACGCTGGCTACCAGATCAAAAAGACCATCACGCCGGTGGAGCAGGCGAATAAATCGTTGCCAGTGGGCATCTACACCCGCGGTGACGTGGTGCGCATCACGCTGGAGGTCAACGCCAGCACCGACATGACCTGGGTCGTCATCAGCGACCCGGTGCCCGGCGGCGCCACCATCCTCGGCAGCGGCCTGGGCCGCGATTCGCAAATCGCCACCAGCGGCGAGAAAAAGTCCGGCGCGGGCTGGCCGGCCTTTGAAGAACGCAGCTTCGAGGCCTTCCGCAGTTATTACGAGTACCTGCCCAAGGGCGTGGTGAAGATGGAATACACCGTGCGACTGAACAACGTCGGCGACTTCGCGCTGCCGCCCAGCCGCGTCGAAGCCATGTATGCGCCGGAGATGTTCGGGGAAACGCCGAACGCACGGGTCAAGGTGGAAGCCGCCAAATGACACAAGGCCTTGTCAGGCTAGCCCTATCCGCTATTGTTTTTATAGCTGTTTGCGCTTGTCCTGCCTGGGCTGCAGCCACTTTCGATGAAGTCAAACGCGAATTTCGCCCGTCCGACACGCTGATCCTGGACCGCAGCGGAGAAGTGATCCAGCGCCTGCGTACCGATGCCACGGTGCGGCGCGGCCAGTGGGTGGCGCTG
>JAZKIE010000502.1:0-3309 GCA_040385025.1 Pseudomonadota bacterium
AGAACTGGCGCTGATACACCGGCAATTCGCGGCGCGCGATGAATTTCTTCGCCGAAGCGCTCCACGAACCTTCCGGCGTGTGCACGCCCCCGGCGTCAGCCACAGGGCCTTTGAACACCCAGTCGGGCAGCGGTGCGGCGCTGATGGCCTTGCCCGCTTCAATATCTTCCCTGATCCAGTTCGCCACCTGCAACCAGCCGGCTTCCTGCCAGAGCTCGAACGGGCCCTGCTTGGCGCCAAAGCCCCAGCGCATCGCAAAGTCGATGTCGCGCGCGGTCTCGGCAATCGTGGCCAGATGCACGGCCGCGTAGTGGAACTGGTCGCGCAGGATGGCCCAGAGGAAACGCGGCTCGGCGCCTTCGGCCTCGCGCAGCAATCTCAAGCGTTCACCGGCTGGCTTCTTGAGCATGCGGCCGACCACCTCATTGGCCTTGGCGCCGCCGGTCACGTATTCCATGCTTTCGGGGTCCAGTCGCAGGATGTCGCGGCCTACCTTCTTGTAAAAGCCGGCACCGGTTTTCTGGCCCAGACTTTTGCTTTCCAGCAATTTCGCCAGCACAGGCGGCGTGCCGTAGATGTCAGAAAAAGGATCCGCCGTTTTGCCAGGGCCAAGGTTGTCCTGCAGCGTTTTGATCACGTGGGCCATGGTGTCCAGGCCCACCACGTCGGCGGTGCGGAAGGTGCCTGAGCTGGCGCGGCCCAGCTTCTTGCCGGTCAGGTCATCGACCACGTCGTAGCTCAGGCCAAAGTTCTCGGCTTCCTTGATGGTGGCCAGCATGCCGGCGATGCCGACGCGGTTGGCGATGAAGTTGGGCGTGTCATGCGCGCGGATCACACCTTTGCCCAGGCCGCTGGTCACAAAGGCTTCGAGATCGTCCAGCACTTTCGGCTCGGTGGTGGGTGTGTTGATCAGCTCGACCAGCGTCATGTAACGCGGCGGGTTAAAGAAGTGGATGCCGCAAAAACGTGGCTTGATGGATTCAGGCAGCGCTTCGCTGAGCTTGGTGATGGACAAACCCGAGGTATTGCTGGCCACGATGGTGCCTTCACCGATGAAAGGCGCGATCTTGTGGTACAGGTCGGTTTTCCAGTCCATGCGTTCGGCAATCGCCTCGATGATCAGGTCGCACTCTTTCAGAACATCCATGTGTTCTTCGTAGTTGGCCTGCTGGATCAGCGCCGCGTCTTCCGGCACACCGAGTGGCGCAGGCTTGAGCTTTTTCAGACCCTCGACAGCCCGGGTGACGATGCCGTTTTTCGGGCCTTCTTTCGCTGGCAGGTCGAACAGCACCACCGGCACCTTGAGGTTGACCAGATGGGCGGCAATCTGCGCGCCCATCACACCGGCGCCGAGCACGGCGACTTTTTTAACTTGGAAGCGGGACATCTGTTTCGTTCCTTATGAATGACTTATCTTGTTTCGTTGCGCGTAAGAAATCCCAATTCCGTGACAGCGTGGAAGAGGGATGTGGCTACACGCAATGAGTCGCAGGCGGGGTGGGCCCTCAATTGACGCGGACCCAGGTCTGGGTGCGCCCGATGAACGCCAGGCCCACAAAGGCATGCACGTTCAGTTTTTTGCCGCCTTCAACGGGCGTGAGCTTGAGTGAATAAACCGTTCCGCCCTCGGGGTCGACGATCTTCCCGCCCTCCCAGACGTTTTTGCCCTCGGCCTTCTTTGCGCCGCGCATCAGCTCCAGCCCGATCAGTGGCTTGTCCTTGCGGTCGTCAGGGCACTTGTCGCAAACGGCGTTCTGGTCAGCCCCTTTGCTCAACAATTTCGAAATCCGGCCGCCGAGCACACCCGCGTTTTCCGAGATGACGACCTCGGATTTGGCTTCGCCAGTGGCATCGTCAATGGTGCGCCAGGTGCCCACAGGCGTCATCTGGGCAAAGCCGGAGATGCAACTTGCTCCTAAAACAATAGCTGTCAGCGCACGGTACATATGGGCTCCAGGTCCAAAAGGCTTAAAGGTTTGGACTGTCACGCCAGCGCAGCGTCGGTGTCCATCAGCACCTTGCTGCCACTGCGCGCGGTGCGCATCAGGGTCGCGGTCTCGGGGAAGAGCTTGGCGAAGTAAAAGCGCGCCGTCTGCAACTTGGCAAGGTAGAAGCTGTCGGTATTTCCGGCCGCAATTTCGCGCAGCGCGACCTGCGCCATGCGGGCCCAGAAGTAGCCAAACACCAGGTGGCCCGCGACGCGCAGGTAGTCCACCGCAGCGGCACCCACTTCGTCGGCGTTCTGGAAACCTTTGAAACCGAGCTCGGTGGTGAACTTGGTCATCTGGTCGGCCAGGTAGGCCAGCGGGTTGATGAACTCGGCCATCTTCTCGTTGACGCCTTCTTCAGCCACCAGCGCTCCTATCAGCTTGCCAAATTTTTTCAGCGTCGCGCCGTTGTTGCCGAGGATCTTGCGGCCCAGCAGGTCCAGTGACTGGATGGTGTTGGTGCCTTCATAAATCATGTTGATGCGGTTGTCGCGCACAAACTGCTCCATGCCCCATTCCTTGATGAAGCCATGGCCGCCGAAGACCTGCATGCAGGCGTTGGTGGAAATATGGCCGTTGTCGGTCAGGAAGGCCTTGACGATGGGTGTCAGCAGCGACAGGATTTCGCCGCTGTCCTTGCGCACTTTCTCGTCGGGGTGGTAGTGCTCCTTGTCGAGCAGCACCGTGCAGTAGATCGCCAGCGCGCGGCCGCCTTCGGCATAGGCCTTGGCGGTCAGCAGCATCTTGCGCACGTCAGGGTGCACGATGATCGGATCGGCCGGCTTGTCCTTGGCCTTGACACCCGACAGCGAGCGCATCTGAAGGCGGTCTTTGGCATAAGCCAGCGCGTTCTGGTACGCCACTTCGGTCAGGCCCAGCGACTGGTTGCCGACGCCGAGGCGGGCGGCATTCATCATCACAAACATGCCCTGCATGCCTTTGTTGGGCTGGCCGACCATGGTGCCCATCGCGCCGTCGATGACGATTTGCGCCGTGGCATTGCCGTGGATGCCCATCTTGTGCTCCAGACCACCGCAGTAGATGCCGTTGCGCGCACCCAGCGAACCGTCTGCATTGACCAGAAATTTGGGCACGATGAACAGGCTGACGCCTTTGATGCCGGGGGGCGCGTCGGTCACGCGGGCCAGCACCAGATGGATGATGTTGCCGGCCATGTCGTGTTCACCGGCGCTGATAAAAATCTTGTTGCCGGTGATTTTGTAGCTGCCGTCAGGCTGTGGCTCGGCCTTGGTGCGCATCAGGCCCAGGTCGGTGCCGCAGTGCGGCTCGGTCAGGCACATGGTGCCGGTCCATTCGCCGC